>SYLK01000445.1 GCA_005809115.1 Planctomyces sp.
CTTCACGATCTCAGCGCGAGATTCCCCGTTCCGGACTCTGGACTGAACGGATTTCGCCGCATAATCCGTGGCCAGTTCAGCGGCCAGTTTTCGTTCGAACTCTCCTCGCATTGCCAGAAACCGCACGTACTCGATGATCGCATGCAGATCGGTATCGCTGAGCAGCAGGAAGGATGGCATATACGTGCCGGGAATTCCATGACGCAGGATTCGCAGCAGATCTTCATGGCTGGCGCGACTGAGATCATTGGTGGAGGTGAATTTGAACACGCCGTGCCGGTAGTCCCGCGGACGGGGATACAGGTAAATTGCGGTCGGACCATTCCCATCGCCGCTGGTTCCGTGGCAGTGAACACAGTGTTTCTGGTACAGCACGCGCCCCGCCTTCAGATTTCCTCCCGCATCGATCATGACGGAATCGCCTTCAGCCGGTGCCGTAGTCAGACTCGCTGACAGTGTGGCCGCCCCGCTGTTGCGATCCCAGTGTTTCACGGCGGCCACCTCGCCAGCACAGGCACCGCTGACGAACTGGATCGACGCCACCTTTTCCGGAACTGTGGTCTCGCCAAACGACAGCCTGATTTCATCTCCTGCCGACGCAGAACCAGGCGATCCCTGAACCGTGGCCGCGGCACCCCCGAAGTCCACCGGCAGCTTCTGCCACGCCTTCAGATGCTGCGGATTTCCGAAACGGTCGTCCACTGTGGCTTTGACCCCTGGCAGATCCTTCGTTCCATTCTGCGCCTCGCTGATCAGTGCGGTGGTGCGATCGCTGGAGACGAACTGCGATTCAAAGCCTGAATCGGAGCAACCGCTCAGCGAGATCAGCAGCACGAACGCGGCTGAAATGCAGATGAAACGCGTGCTGAATGTCAGTGACATTCCAATAACCTCAGACTGACAAACAAGGGATGACAGACCGGCGCCGGCAAAACTCTGCGAGACGACCTCAGAGAGACAACTTTGCCGCAGGGAGTTCAATATTCATTTCCGAAGTCTCTCCCGCTCTGATCGAGACCTTCAGTTTGCGTTCCACAAAATTTCCCTGAATGGACTCGTGCCAGACGATAAACTCATGCGTGCCTGCCGGAAGATCAGGGATGGTAAACCGCCCCTCGGCATCAGTCACCGCGGCGTAGGGGTGGTCCACCGGCAGATGCCACGCCTTCATCCAGCCATGATAGTCACAGGTAACCGCCAGCGGCACACTCTCTGGACGGCGATAAGCAAACGTCAGTTTGCCTTCCCGATCGTTTGCTCCCACACCCGAATTGATCGAGTCATTCTTCTTCGGATACGTATGGGTGTTATGAGCGACGGGGTCATCGCTGAGGATCTTCACGGTGCGACCCACTGGCACGACCAGACAATGGGGCAGGAAACGACAATTCTTCTGGTCAAAGATGATCGCGTCGCCAGCCGCCTCAGCCGGCTGCCCCCCTTTCGGTGCCTTGCCAAGATACACAAACACATTGGCGACGCCCCCATCCGCAGTCACCACAATTCGCTCATCCGGCTGATCAACGGCCGCACAGACTTCTTTATCCTTGACGTTCGCCCCCGCCGAAATCAGCAGCGGCAGCACCGGTGCGGTTCCGCTCAGCACAACGCGTCCCTGAAAGATTCCCACACCCGCCGAACTGGGACTGTCCGTCGCCGGCTCTGCTGCGCCACCGGCATCGCCGGTCGATCCGAGTTCAGCGGGCAATATCGTGACCTGCGGCACCACCAGAGCGCCACCACCATAGTGTTCACAGCCTGCTGCGCCGACCAGCAGTAACATCAGGGAAACTGCACTGATTAACTTCATTTCGATATCACCTGCATAATTTCGGTCAGTCTGTCTGCGGGCACTCCGGAGACGTCAGTTGACCTCCGCCGTTGTTTCGGCAGCGGAAGCCCTGCCGGGCTGACTGGGCTCACCGTCGGCTGAAGAAGCGTCGGCTGAAGAAGCGTCGGTCGGCACTGACGCAGCCGAAGCCGATGCATCTCCGGCAGCAGCACCCGCCGGTGCCGCCCCGGGCGGTGCTGCTCCAGGCGGTGCATACACCACCGGACCAGCCGTTTCCAGCAGCTGGCTGTAGTTCAACAAGGCATCACGAGTACCGATCACCTGTGCCCCGGGGTCTCCGCTGAACAGGTCGGGGAACTGCGTCGTATTGTTCTTTGGAAAGTTCACGGGCATTGACGTATACGGCAGAATCCATTTTGGATTGTAAAGCCACAGACTGAGCCAGTCCGCGCGCAGACGCTGCTGTACCACATTCAGATTCGGCCCCTGGATGTCCTTTGCCGGGTCCGACACTTTGAAACGCCGGGTGCCAACCGAATGGCACTTGACACACAGCGGACCGTTCAGCGACCTCCAGGATTCCTCAAGGTAAAGTTCGCCGTCAGACAGAAGCCCGGCGTGCGCTGCCGCTGCCTGCTGTGACATCAGGTACCCTGGCTGAGATGGTGCCATCTCCTCATAGGGAAATTCGACGCCGTCGACGGCTGCAAAGTAGTTGGCCAGAACCCGAGCTTCATCGCCGCTCATGTTGAACCGTGGCATTCTCAATACTGTTGTATACCGAATTTTCGCGGGTTCCAGCAGAAACTGATACAACCAGCTGGTCTGGACCTTGAAGCCTTCCTGAATCAGTGGTGGCGGCGACGCCTGCCACGCCAGCTGACGGTTGCCGCCTGTCCGCGAAACCATCAGGTTTTCCACGAGCCATTCCGCGAAACTTCCACCGCGTCCCGGTTCGTAATTGGCCATCAGCGTTTCCGGTACAATCAGGCGAGACCCTGGCAGAAGCCGCTTCGCTGTGTCTCCACTGCCAAAATCCGCTGTTTCCCAAAGGTCGAAACCGCTTTCCCGATCGATCGGATCTGCTTCCTGGTCCGGGTAGGACGCTCGGATCACCCGCACGGTGGCCAGGGGCAGCTCTGCATCGGCGTCATCGATCTGAAACACATGCGATTTTCCGGTCAGTGACTGACGCGGAGGCCGCATCCTGAGCAGCAGTTCCAGCGCTGCGGTGTGGTCCTGATCGGTCAGCTCTGTGGCAAAGATCTGGTCCATCTGAGCCCCGAACGTCACGGCCGGCAGGTCGACCATATGACAGCCCGTGCAGTTGTACTTCGCGAGGAGCGATTCGCCTTCCAGGCGGACGCGATTTCGTTCGTCGGGAGTATAAACGTATTCCGGAGCAGGAGGTTCCGCCACAAGCCCGAGAATGAAGGTCGCAATCGCCTCAATCTCGTCCTCCTTCAGAGGAAACTTTGGCATCCTCAGGCGTTCGTCGTACCCCTTCGTCTCGATCTTCTGATAGTCATAGCTTCTGGGTTCACGCAGTTTCTGCCAGATGAATCCGGGGCGACCGTGGTGCAGAATGCTGTCATAGAAGAAAGCGGCCGACATTTCTGCATCCGCTTCTGCCTGAGAGGCGAACTGCCGTTTCGCCAGCCCACCGGCACGCGACTTTCGCATGGCTTCATCCACGCGTCCGGATGTGGAGCGGTGCTCAGAATTCTGTGGTTCACCATGGTGGTGCAGGAATTCCTGAATATGTTCGAATCCCAGTTTGCTGGTATCTTTGCGGCCCCAGTCATGCAGCGCAACGCCGATCGGGCGGGCCAGTTCATACCCGGGCATGTCATGACAGGCATAGCACCCGTATTTTGAGATCGTCTTACGCCCGACATACTCCAGCTTCTTCTGCCTCCAGGTCTGCGAATCGCTGGCAGTGCCGTCGGCAGTGGCAAGCACTGCTTCATCTCCCACCACGTCCGCGGCCTTCTGCGGGAAAGCGCCGGACGCAACGATACTCTGAGATTTCGCGGCACTGAAGCGGGCCTTGCTGAGCAGCAGCACGACCAGCTCATCCAGATCGGCATCTGCCACAGGCGCCGACGGATACTCGCCCGCCGGTCCCTGACTCAGCAGAAACGCGGTAATATCCGCAGCAGGGTCGACAGTCACGCCGTCAGCACCGGCCTCAGCCTGCAGATAGAGGTGCGGCATCTTTGTCCGCGGGTGGTAACGCTCCGGTTCCCTGATCCAGGTGTAGAGCCAGTCGCTGAACGCCGGATCCGACTGATTCCGCTTCACTTTGAGATGAATGTCGCTGATATTCGGACCAAACGTGCTGTTGGTCCCCGGCACCGCC
>SYLK01000446.1 GCA_005809115.1 Planctomyces sp.
CTGAAAACCGGGAGGGCGAGGCTCCTGCCGAGCCGCTGCGATGGGAACACGGCACGTTTTCCGCGGCTCAGCAGGAGCTTCGCCCTCCCCGGAATGATCCGCGACGCGGCATTGCGACAGACGCCTACGGCACTGGAGGGCAACCATCGAGTCGCCGGACGAACAAGTTGCGGAACCAGACTTCACTGTGGTGGTCCGTCAGCATCAGATGGCCGCAGCGGTTGGTGCCGAATCCCGGCTTGTCGCTGAATTTGCTGGCTGATACGGCCTCGAACCAGCGCGGCGTGCCGATGCATTCGTCGATGATCAGACGTCCGTTCAGCCAGTGGCGGACACGGTGATTCTGAACCACAATGCGGCCCACGTTGAAAGTCTCCAGCGGCTTGTATTCCCGACGGAAAACTGGATTCGAGATGGCAATCAGATCGTACAGTCCCCCCGTCCTGTGCTTCTCGTGCATGTCCGGAAAAGATGCGTCGTCATGAATCTGGTATTCAATTCCCAGCAGTGAATCTCCATATCGGGACACCCGGTACTTGATGCCGTTGTTGCCTTTCTCGGAAATCCGGTATTCGAACCACAGTTCGAAGTCACCGTAGAGTTCCCGCGTGATCAGGTTTCCGCCGTGTCCGGCGAGATGCAGCGTCCCATCGGCTTCCAGCTTCCAGCCATCGCGCACCGGCTGACCATCGGCGTGAGTCCAGTCCGACAGCCGGGAATCCTGCAGCAGATTCCGAAACGTCTGGGCTGCTGCAACCCCGTTGAGTGACAGACACAACGCAGTTGCCATCAGCAATCGGGAAAACGACATCTCAGTGCTCCGGTGGGGGCCGGAACTGGTCAGAACCGACCAGCTCGACGAATGAAATGGACGGGAATCATTGTCGCGGTGTGAACTCAGGCGGTTTGCGTGGGCAGGTCGATCCAGCGGCGTTCGGCAAACGACTGCAGGACGGCATCCGCGACCGCCTGGGCACTGGCACCATCATCAAAACCCGGAACCGCGTCCCGCTGTTCCACAATCGCAGACACGAATTCCCAGACCAGGTCGTACCGGAAGACGGTGCTCGGCTTTCCGGCATGCGGGTCTCGCGGGCTCCCGGATGGAACCAGAAACTGTTCGGGGACCGGAATCTTTTCCATGTCTCTGCCGTTCCGACCGATCAGCACGTTGTTCGGATCGGTCAGCTGATACGCGGCGGAACCTTCGCTGCCATTGACTTCGGCCCATTCATATCCGACGCCGCCGTTCTGATATCCTTTCATCAGGGTGCTGCCTTCCCAGACTCCGACAGCTCCGGACTGGAAGAGTCCGATGAGCGACGACCAGTCATCGACTTCCGAAGGTGGACACGGCTGACCGTCACTGGTTCTGTCACGGGGGACGAACTGTGCGACGGCCCCGCAGACTGACCGGATCGGGCCCAGCAGGTCCTGGGCGAAATCGATGCGGTGAATTGTCATGTCGAACAGGTCACCGGCACCTGCGAGCGACCTGATCTGCCGCCAGCCCAAGCTGGTTTCCGGCCAGTCGAGGAATCTCTGGCTGCGGAAATGTCGCGGTGTTCCGAGGGCACCGCTGTGGACCAGGTGCCGGACGTATCTCATCGACGGAGCGAACCGGTAGGTGAAGGCCGTCATGTGTCGCACACCCGCGTCGCGGGCGGCCAGATACATGGCCTGCGATTCGGCGAAATTCAGCCCCAGCGGCTTTTCGCACATCACGTGTTTTCCGTGACGAATACATTCGAGAGCAATCGGATGGTGCGTGAAATTCGGCGTGGCGATGATCACGGCATCCACTGCCGGATGCGCTGCGAGCTGGTGGTAATCCGTGAATGCGGGGATTCCGCCCCATTCCGTCTGACGCTGTTTCAGGAGTGTCTCGTTCGGGTCGCAGACGGCGGCCAGGCTGGCGCGGGGATCGAGGCGGATTCCCGGAACATGATGGAAGTCCGAGACGGCGCCGGCGCCGATAATGCCAATTCGAACATGCTCTGTCGTCACGCTGGATCAAACCTTCCTGCTGGAAACTTTTCGGTCAGGACGCGAAGTCTGGCGAGGGCCGTGTCTGTGGAATCGAGCAACTCGTCCAGCTGCTCCCTGCGAATCGTCGCAAGCAGCTGGCCAAGCTGCGGCCCGGCCGGGATCCCCAGCTGCAGGAGCACAGCTCCGTCAATCAAAGGCGGCGGGCTGAGTTGCTCGGCAGGCGTCCGCGAAAGGTAACTTCTGCACCAGGTCGCGTCCACCGCGGGCTCACCGGCTCCCAGAGCCAGGGCGGCCGACAGATCCAGCAGCAGTTCGACACGGGGGTTGCTGAGCAGTGGCTTCAGAATGTGCAGTGGCTGCCGTTGAATTTCCTGCAGCAGGTGGATGCCATCGGCGAGCCAGACAACACAGCTGACTTCATCACCCGACAGCCGCAGCTGACGACATTCCGCAGCGATCGCATTTCCGCGTCCCCCTGGTGGCAGGTCCGGTTCATACAACGGCAGCAGCAGTGCAGTCAGCGCCGGTTCGAAGCGGCTGCATGTCAGGTGCGCCAGGGTGTGTTCCGTCCGCGCAGTCAGACTCCCCCTGTGCTGGGGATCAGCCGTCTCAGTACCGAAGACCCGCGGGAACAGGATCGGCAGCAGCAGCAGTTCGTCCAGCAGTCGCAGAGTACGAGCGCGACTGAAATGAGCCAGCATCCGGCGCAGTTCCTGCGAGATTCTTTCGACACTGACCTGAATCACGCTGTGTCGCAGGGCTCGCGCGGCGGCCGCC
>SYLK01000447.1 GCA_005809115.1 Planctomyces sp.
TCTTCAGCCTTCTCAGGATTACGCACCAGAGCAAGAATGCGATGACCGGAGGCCTGAAGCCGGGAAATGATTCCCGATGAAATATTTCCGGTTGCGCCCGTAATTAGAATGTTTCTTGTCATGAACGTCTTCCTGTGGACAAATCAAGGCTGAACCCGCGACTCACGACGTTCTGTCTGTTCGTTCGCTATTCTACGGTCCGACACACAAATCAGACACAGTACATCTCGTGAAGAGATGCGGTGAGGCAACGGCAGAGTCGGGATATTGAGCAAGCGCAGACTTAAAGTCCGGATGATTGAACGCCGCGCTGAAGTGTCTCACGGATTCCCAGATCGCATAATTCATGAACACCGTGCTGCCAGCGATTCCACGATGGAGCTGCGTCGAAATGTACCACGCTTGTTTTTTCATCCACTTCGCATCACTTTCCCACGCCGCGAGAAGAGCGGGTATGTCGACTTCAGCAACGTTGAAAATGTTGACGAGCACGACTGGTGAAAGGCTTTCGTTGAGTTGCCGAAAAATTGGTATCACGTCGTCCATTGGCTTGATTTGTAACATGAAGCGAATTTGATCCTTTGTTATCTATTGTATGTTTCGATGCAGGCGCGGACTGGTGCTGGAAGAGCTCACTTCCCTGCCGAGTGGAGTGAGGTAGTAATAAAATGGTTCGTTTCCGGATCGCATGCAAATTGGTCTTCATACGTCGTTGAATTTTCCGCATCGTGGGCGAACGGTTGCGCATGCGGAATCGAATGTCCACCGAACGAGACAGGTTCAGTTTATCGGGCGACGATGACCGTGTCACCTGAAACTCCTGCGATACCACAGTGCCGGGTGCGTGATGCGGCGAAGCGCGTAGAGCGTCGCCAGGTGCCGAACTGACAGGAATCGACCGGTTCATCCGGTATTGCCATCGGTGCAGCGGTTGAATCTGACGCCGGAATACCCGCACCGCCATGAGTGAAACCGGCCGTCCGAGCCATCTCGTCAGAGTTGCAGCGCAGGCTGAATCAGTCCGACGACAAACCAGACCGTCGGCAGCACCCGGGTCAGACCAGCAAAGAGCCGAATGCCGTCATCAGACCACCGAGTCATGTCAGCGAGATACACCAACAGTACCATGTACCGTTTTGGGAAGGAACCGGGAAACTGTGGCGAATCAGACTGACTGGGCAGCCGGTGTGCGGTGTGCGGTGTGCGGTGTCATGCCGGGTTCACGGCGGCGGAATGGGGCAGTCTCCGGTTACGTGTCGGAGCGAGGGTTGACGCCAGTCCGGCTTCCGTCCGAAATCGCTTCCGGAAATGCTTCACCAGGTCCAGCCAGGATTCGCTACTGCACGACAATCGCTCAAGGATCGGTGCACATTCCTGCGGGATACTCCCGGTCTTGTCCTGGCGTATCTGACGGCCCGTCCAGTCGAGCAGACTCAGATACTGATCCAGCGTCATGGACAGACAGCCCCGATGGCTCGCGCGACGTGCTGCAGGCATGCCCGTCGTCTCCTCAGCAGCCGAGCGGGCGAGTTCTATCGGCGCCAGCCAGCCCGAACGCCGTCCGTCTTCACGGGAAACGGTAAGCGACGTCTCCGTAACCTGCGGTTCCGAAGTCACAGAACCTTCAACACGCCGGCGAGCGATCTCGGAGACCACCGCTGATCCACCGGAGTCACGATCACAGCCGATCCGTCCGGTCTCCGCACCGTCTCCCGCGACCACCGTCCGTTCCGGAGAATTATCAGCAACCACGGCCGAGTCCACCGCACTCGGCTCGTCAACTCCACTCACCGAATTAACGGACGCCGCGCAAGGGCTCACAGCACCCATCGCATCCGACCGATCCAGGATTCTCGCCTGCACGCTGGTGTAGTCACTCGCCTCGGGGGTCGAGGCCACTCCGGCGCGAATCGGATTCAGGTCCACGTATGCCATGCACGCGGCGATCGCCGTCTCATCGAGCAACGGCTGAATCTTCGCACGCCCCTCCCAGAAATGGCCGGTCACCTTTTCCTCGAGGTTTCCCCGCTTCGCGATTCTCTCGGTCAGCAGCTTCAGAAACCACGAGACGCTCGACAGGCGTCGCCGCCGTTCTGCCATCCCGACCGTGTCGTTCAGAAGCTGATGCAGTTCCGGCTCCGTTGGGTCGGACGGTCTTCCGTCTTCGTCACGCCGTCCGGGGCACAGACGCCACCACCGTAACGCGACTTCCTCGTCCGACCAGCCTCGCACCACATCCGGCCGAGTTCGCAGAACGACGTGCATGTGATTGCTCATGACCGCGAAGGACAGAACCTCAATCCCGAATGCGCCAGCGAGAAATTCCAGTCGCTCCCGGATCCATTCCTTGCGGTGCGAGAAATCCCGCCGAGTCCTGCGGTCCACGCCGCAAAGCATCGTTCGACGAACGCAGCGACTGATGCAATGGAAAACCTGCACTTCGTTGTCCGCAAAGATTTCGGACCGATTCACCCGCGGCATGTCTCCGTCCTCCCGAAACAATCTTCATCACCAATTGACTGCCCGACGAGAATACTGTAAATTCACTGACCGATCTTGTCAACGTACATGGTACCGGATTCTGTACGAGGTGTTTTCTGACCGTTCCGTTCTCTGGTGGGATTACCACCCATTGAAAACGGAAACCAACAGGACCTCCCGGCTCTCGCGTTTGGAATGTCTACGCATGCACAGGGTCTTCGACTCCGCCGTGTTCGTTCGCACCTTGCCTGTAACGGTACGCCCGATGTGGCCTTCTCCCTGACATTACAGGATCGGCACA
>SYLK01000448.1 GCA_005809115.1 Planctomyces sp.
GAAAGACACCGCCCCGCCGGGGCGGACGCTAAACCTCTTCCACGCCCTCGCCTCAAGCTACCTTCGCGAACACTTCAGCCACCTTCACGTTCTTGGCGTTCATCGCCGGGCCGATGCTGGAATGCCCGGCAGTCCCGGTTCGACTGGCAGTCAGACTCCCGGTCCGACTGCTTTTCCGATTGGACGGAGACGGCATCAGGACCTGTTCCAGTGGTGGATAGGCTGGTGCCGGATCAGCCCGCCGGGCCGCTGCCGTACGTGACCTGCGGCTCACGGCATCCGCCTGAGCGATGGCCTGTCGCGTCGAATCAGCCTGGAATTCGCGGACGTCGCGACGACTGGCCAGATGCGCGAGCTGCTGGCGAATCATCGGATCTTCCGGTGCGAGCCTGATGGCCTGCTGGTACAGCGATTCGGCTCGATCGAGGCGTCCCTGGTTCTCGAACACGCGAGCGATCGCCACCATCCGTTCGGCTGAGGTGTGTCGGTTTGCCGGTACAGCATCTCCGACTCCCACCAGGGCATTGACCGCTGCGCAGCCAAAGTTCGAGACGGAAAGGAGTCCACTCAGCAACAGCGTTGCTCGCTGACGCACGTCCATTGGAAATATCCCCCTGAAACGGTGGCAGAGTCGTACCGCAGTTCAGCCGTGCGGCCTGCCACAGACCGCCGGCCCCGGACCGATCGCCTGAGAAAACTCAGTCAACCCCGGCCTCATCCGCGGAATGTGGCACTGATTTTTGCTTCCCGCAGGTCCAATCGCGTCGGATCTACCGCAGCAACCCGCCTGGAACATTGCCCCCGGCATAATCATCGGAATTCGGGAAACCCGGACATTGGTGGTTTTCGGAGAAATCGACACAATCGTTATTCGTGGCGTGACCGGCGATCTGTCCTCGAATCCGACCGAAACGAGTTTCGAAACCGGCAGACACCGGGCGCGCCCCTGCTGATCCCGGCTGGTGGCTGCTGCTCGGCAGAAATTTCCGATCATTTTCTCCGTTCAGGAGACTGAGTATCGCCGTCTTTGTCGATCTTCTGACCCCTCTGCTGACACTTCTGTCGCTGCTTGTAGCTGGCCACAACTGGTGGCGGCTGGAGCGACATGTCCGTGGTCTGACACTGCGTACGGCCTGGCGGTGGTGCGGTGGTGCCCTGGCCGTTCTGATGGTTTCCGCCGCGACTGATACCGGGTATGTGTTTCCGGATCCTGCAGGACAGTCATTCGTCCGTCTGCTGGCCGCAGTCATGCTGCTGGCTCCCGCAGTTTGTGTCCTGGGAGCCCGCCGGCCAGGTGCAGCCGCCTGGCCGTGGTTTGTGGTGCTGCCCCTGGTTGTGGTTCTGATGTGGCCCGCGATTTCGCAGCTGGTCCATCTCCGGAATCGGCAGTCACTCGAACTGAGTCTGCCGGCGTTTGCCGCGGTGCTGCTCGTCCTCCTGATGTCGTACGGCAACTACTTCGGCACGGCGCAAACCACTGCTGCATTCCAGCTGGGCGCGTCCGTGGTCCTGCTCCTGCTTCCGTTTGCTCCGTGGGGACCTCGGGCATCGTGGCTGCCGGCCGCCGCGGCAATGCTGATCGCAGTGTCATCCTCGCTGGCAATTCGCCGCCTGAATTCGCTGTCGAACTGGAGAACTGCGTCGGTCGGAGAGTCGGCCGACAGGATCTGGCTCCAGTTTCGTGACAGTTATGGTCTCGTGTGGGCCACACGGGTGGTGCTGCGGGTCAACCAGTTCGCCGAACGGGAGCGGTGGGACGTTGAGCTGACTCTGGACGGATTTCGGCCTGTCGTTGATGGCGGTCGCGACTCGCAGCCGCGGAATAATCCGGCAGACGGAAGACACCCCCTGGCGACGCCAGCATCCTGTCTGACAGCATCCTGCGTGGCGGAATCCGCCCTGACAGCATCCTGTCTGACAGAATCACAGCTCCGGCGACCGCTGGAGGTGCTGTGCTGGGTACTGAAGCGATTCGCGTCACCGGAGTGGCTGCAGGAGCAGTTGGGCAGATGGTCTCCTGGCAGCTTCGGGGCGCCCGGGGATCGGCGGCGCGAAGACGAAGGATGAACGACGCACGGACGACAGACACTGGGCAGCGACAACGCAGAATTTGAGATTCGCCTGTTTTTTGCCCGACAACGATGCATTGGCGAGGCATCTTTTTTGTGAAAAAAAATGGTCTGAGCGAGTGAAAGTCTCTGGTAATTTTCGTTGATTTTTGGCACAAATTCGAGGGGTTGACGGTCACTGTCGGGCACGGCCCGAATTTTGGGCGCATGATTATCATGATTATGGCGTGAACCGTCAGGATTCCGGCTTCGATGTTTCAGTTCCCCTCAGGAGGCAACCATTAAACGATCTCGACCGACAATTGCTCCTCAGACCAACATGCCGCGAATGAATGAGCGGATTCGCATATCTCCGATTCGCGTGGTCAATGCCGAAGGCGAAATGCTGGGAGAAATGGAGACCGCGGTAGCGCTGCGACTGGCGATGGACGCCGGCCTGGACCTCGTGGAAGTCAGTCCGGAGGCCCGTCCGCCGGTGTGTCGAATCATGAACTACGGCAAGGTTCTGTACGAGCGTCAGAAGAAATCGGGGGGGCCCAAACAGCACAAGACTCAGCTGAAACAGCTGCGGCGGCGGGCGAAGACCGGCCAGCATGACATCGAAGTGAAGGTCAGCAAGGCACGCGAGTTTCTTGAGCGGCGCGATAAAGTGAAAATCAATGTGATGTTCAAGGGGCGTGAGAACGCGCACCACGAACGCGGCACGGAGATGCTCGAGGAAATCATCAAAAGTCTGCAGGACATAGCCGCGGTGGAACAGGCACCGCGAATGGAGAGCGGAAAGATGATGTCCATTCTGCTGACACCCCTGAAGCACTGAGATCCTCCCGGAATTTCCGGGTGAGTGAGCTTCCGGCTTTGGCGACTGGTTCGTACTCGCCTTGGTTTCCGCGGCAGAGCGGAAGCTCACGCCAAACGGGTGCGCGGCGTGGGATTCGAGCAGACTCCCCTCCGATCTGACAGATGATCCCCGGCGAAACATTTCATGTCCCGAACCGTGACAGTTGCACACACGGCGCTCCGCACGCTGGTCGCCGATCTGTTTGTGTCGGTCGGTGTCTCGCTCAAGAATTCACGTCTGGTCGCTGACAGCCTCGTGGATTCTGATCTGGCTGGGCACCAGTCTCACGGCGTCATGCGGGCGGTCGACTATCTGCGGGCGATCCGGGACGGAGAGATTCGGCCGGATGCCGAGCTGCAGGTGCTCAGTCGAACGCCTGCTGCCGTGGTCTGCGACGCCGGATTCGGATTCGGGCAGGTGCAGATGAGCCGTCTGATTGACCTGCTGGTACCACTGGCACAGACTCATGGCATTGCCTGCGGGACCGTCCGGCGGTCAGGACATGTGGGGCGACTGGGTGAGTGGGTGGAACGGATTGCACGGCGCGGGCTGTGCGGGCTGATGTCTGTCAACGACAACGGAGTGCTCCGGTGCGTAGCGCCTCCGGGTGGCAGCCAGCCCTGCATCAGTACCAATCCGATTGCCGTCGGTGTGCCGACCGGCGCGGAGCCATACGTGCTGGATATTTCCACCAGCGTCGTGGCAAATGGCAAAATTCGCGTGGCACAGGCGGCGGGCCAGGATTGTCCGGATGGCTGGCTGCTGAATGCCGAGGGACAGCCGACGAATGATCCGTCAACCCGGTTTCATGATCCTCCGGGCACAATTCGGCCGATGGGAGGGTATAAAGGATTCGGACTGGGTATGGTCTTCGATATTCTGGTGGGAGGCCTGAGCGGCGGATTTTGCCCTCCCGCACCGGAAGGTGAATTTGAGTGCAATAACGTGCTCATGCTGATTTTCTCGCCGGAACGATTCAGTGGCATGCCGCATTTCCTGAACCAGAGTGGCGGGTTGTGTGACTTCGTGCGCAACTCGCGCACGACCGTTCCGGGGATACCGATCCGACTTCCCGGGGATCAGAGTCGGGCGTCTGCGGAGGCACAGCGGCGCGGCGGTGTGCCGCTGGGTGCGGCGACATGGGATCGGCTGATCGACTGTGCCCGGGACCTGAAAGTGACCATACCTGCGCTGGCCTGACGTGCGACTTTCTGAATTGCCCGACTGAACACACGGCCGAGGAGACTGCGTCCGGACGTCACGCCCGACCTTGTATTGGACAGGACGAGCCAGAAAATCATCTGCACAAACCCATGAAGAGATCGGCCGAACAATCGGCCCAGCTCAGGTTCCTGACCCGAATCTTTGAGTCAGGACCTGCCAAAAGATCAGTTGAACAAACTCAGGAAAACTTCGGCCGCATGAATCCTGCACCTCGAATGCGGATTCGCTGGA
>SYLK01000449.1 GCA_005809115.1 Planctomyces sp.
CTGGCTGGGCATCAGCCGCTGGCTGGGCATCAGCCGCTGGCTGGGCATCAGCCGCTGGCTGGGCATCAGCCGCTGGCAGAGCCGCGCGGTCTGTGATCACGCGGAGTCGTGATGCATCTGCGGCGCCGCCGCTGTACCATTGCGCGGCAATGCCGTGCTCGTCGAGCAGCTCGGGCTGCAACGGCAGCTCGGACGAATTCAGCACCACGACTGTCCGTCGCTGTTCGCTGAATGTCAGGAGCATCTCCACGATGCCCAGGCCGAGCATCGGGTACAGCAGCACCGGGAGAATCGTGATCATGAACAGCGTGCGGCGGTCACGCAGCTGATCGCGGACCTCACGGAGAAAAATGAGCCTGATGTTTCTCCATCTCATGCGAGTGAAGTCCCGTGTGCGCCCGGGTGTTCTGAATCGTCCGGACTCTTCGACCTGCCGCTCAGCTCGTCCTCCCGCCGGCGGATCAGTTCGAAGAACAACTCCTCTACATCCGGCTGGTTGTAACGGTCGGCCAGTTCAGGCAGAGTCCCCTCGGCCAGGATCCGCCCTCGGTGGATGACGGCAATCCGGTCGCAGAGCTTCTCGACCTCGCGCATGATATGCGTCGAGAAAATAATGCACTTCCCCTGATCGCGGAGGGCTGCCACGGCCTGCAGTACGTTGCGAGCGACCAGGACGTCGAGCCCCGATGTCGGTTCGTCAAAAATAATCACAGGCGGATCATGGACGATGGTGCGGGCGATGGAAACTTTCTGTCGCATGCCGGTCGACATTTTCCCGCCCAGCCGGTCCCGGATCTCATGCATCTGCAGGATCTCGAAAATGTGCTCAATCCGCGCCTGCAGGCGATCTTCGGCAATCCCGTACAGCCGGCCGTAGTATTCCACCATTTCCCAGGCCGTCATCCGATCGTAAATGCCCGTGTTACAGGACATGAATCCGATTCGGCAGCGCACGCCCTCCGGGTCTCTGACCACGTTCAGGCCATCCACTTCGGCCAGACCACGGGTCGGTCTCAGCACCGTACTCAGAATTCTGAGACACGTGGTCTTGCCCGCCCCGTTCGGTCCGAGCAGTCCGTAAATCTCGCCGGGCCGCACGTCGAACGACACGTCATCCAGAGCAGAGAATACTCCATCTCGAGCGTCATCGAACTCCTTGGTCAGTCCGCGCACTCGAATCATGAGCTGATTCCGCAGTAAACAGGAAGAACGCTGCCGGAGAGGACGCCATCCGCAGACAACGGAAGCCGAATCGGTCGGAACACCCGAACAACCGCGTGATGCAATGGATGTGCCGCACGCTGCAGTTTACCACATTGTCGGCGTACAGGCGCGATGCCTGCGTCGGCCCGGGAATGTTTATGACGGCAGAATCGGCAGGACCGCTGCGGCCGAAAGTGGCCGCCTGGTAATCTGTGGTTCGGATTCGGTCTCCGAATCAATCAGTTCGTAAAAGACGTTCCGCTGGCGAGGAATATAGCCGGCATTCCGGATACAGCGACGAATGCTGTCGAGCGACAGATAATGGACGGTGCCGGCCTGCGACACCACGTTTTCCTCAATCATCAGGCTGCCCATGTCGTTGGCTCCGAACAGCAGAGCCAACTGCCCTGTCTTCTCCCCCTGAGTCACCCAGGATGACTGAATGTTCCGCACATTGTCCAGGTACAGCCGGCTCACCGCCTGAGTCTTCAGGTACTCGAACGCACCGGCTGGCGGGAGATGATCCAGGGCAGTGTTCTCTGGCTGAAAAGTCCAGCAGATGAAGGCCGTAAACCCTCCAGTTTCGTCCTGCAACTGCCGTAATCGCTCCAGATGTTCGATCCGCTCCGCCAGCGTCTCCACATGGCCAAACATCATCGTCGCCGAAGAACGTCCACCCAGCTGATGCCAGACTCGGTGTACGTTGAGCCAGTCGTCCGTGAGGACTTTTCCCCGGGTGATCGCGCGGCGCACGCGATCCACCAGAATCTCACCGCCCCCTCCCGGCAGACTCCCCAGCCCGGCTGCCTTCAGCCGCTCGAGCACAGTCCGAAGCGGCAGTCGACTGACTTTCGTGAAGTGGTGAATCTCCGGCGGACTGAACCCGTGAATATTGACCTGAGGAAACCGCTGCCGGATCGTCTGCAGCATCTGCTCATACCATTCCAGCGGCAGTCGCGGATGCAGGCCCCCCTGCAGCAGGATCTGGTCTCCCCCCATGGCCACCGTTTCGGCGATCTTCTGCAGCAGAACTTCCATCGGCAGCACATAAACGTCCGGATGATCCGGCGGCCGATAAAACGCACAGAAGTCGCAGACCGCCGTGCAGGCGTTCGTGTAATTGATGTTGCGGTCGATATTGTAGGTGCGGAATGACTCAGGGTGCAGCCTGTGCGTCACTGCATCCGCCGCCGCCCCGATCGCGGCCAGATCGTGCGACTGCAGCAGCGCCAGCCCCTCGTCCGGAGTCAGCCGCTCACCTGCTGCCGCCTTGTCAAGCAGACACGAGATCCCTGAAGATAATGTCAACATTGGTTTCCACCAGTTGATGCTGTGATGCCAGTTCGAAAAACAGTCGCAGGCCGCTGCGCTCGGCACTGGTCAGATGATAGTGCAGATTCTTCGTCAGATAGTGGACGGCCACCGCTTCTGACAAACCCAGCTTCGGAGCCTCTCGCCGGGCAATCGCGGCAATGTTCGCAATTCCCTGGTCCCGCGCCAGACACAACACCTCATCCACGCCCTCCGTGTGCGCCGCACTTCTCGCACCCCACATCGCGAAGACGAACGGCAGCCCGGTCCAGTCGTTCCAGACCTGCCCCAGATCCATCACCTCCGCGAACCGCTCCTGCGGACTGTGCATCGCCCGGTCGCCGATCAGCAACACGGCGTCTGCGGCTGTGTCCCCAGTTACCGCCTCCATCCGCAGGGATTCCGTTTCCGGATACGCACCATACCGCTCCGCCAGAATCACTCGGGCCAGCGCAGCACTCGTCCGGGATCCCTCGTCCAGCGCCAGGCGACGCACCTTCCCCGGATGCACCCGACAATACAACTTGACGCTCATCACCTCGCCACGGGCCGCCACGCAGGCGTCGGATATAATCTCGTAGCCCGGCCGGCGGAAATACTCCACCGAAGGAATCAATGCCAC
>SYLK01000450.1 GCA_005809115.1 Planctomyces sp.
GTTGCTGGCGCAGCGCAAATTCGATTTCGGGGGGCAGTCCGAGCTGGGCAAGTCGCCGCAGGGTATGCGACTCGGCGAACAGTCGCACCGCTGCCTTTTCGCCGTGCAGCGTGGGAAACGTGGCAACTCGAACCTCGGCAGCAGAGTATTCCCGGGAGACACGTCCTTCCTGCGGGACATCGGTACGATAAGTCAGCAGACCGCACAGCACCTTCAGTCGCGCCACGATCCGGGGACTCAGCTCGCGGTGCAGCACGGCAACGGTTTCCAGTACGCCGTCGATTCGCCACTGCACGCGCAGTCCATCATCTTCAGGAATCAGGTGGATGTCGCTGGCGCGGTTCCCGCGGGCCTGCCGCAACAGCAGATCCACGATGTCCGGTACGTACGAGTCCACCTGAGGTGACAGCGCGGCGAATTCGGCGGCGAATGACGATCGGCGTGTCTGCGGCATCCTGGTGCTCCCGCCATTCCATTCACGATCCGGCGGAAGCGGCACGCTCCCGGAACCATCGTGCCGTTTGTTCCAGTCCGTCGTTGACGCAGACGACCGGGCCGAGCAGTTCCACCAGGCGATCCGCATTGAGGAGGGAGCGTTCGATGTCACCCGGACGCCGGCCAGCCGGATGCATTTCGACATGAGAACCCAGCACGGCCTGCAGTCTGTGAGCCAGCTGCCGTGTCGTGGTTTCCACGCCTGTTCCGACATTCAGAATGGGATCGGGGATGCGTCCTTCGCAGGCGGCGAGATTGGCGCCCGCGACATCGTCGATGTAGACGTAGTCGCGCACGCAGCCGGGATCGCCCGCGGCCCGGCGTGCGTTGATTCGAATTGACTCACCGGCCAGCATTCGATTGCAGAAGATGGCCACGACACCGGCTTCACCGTGCGGATCCTGACGCGGACCGTACACGTTGGCGTAGCGCAGGATCGTCGAGTGCAGCCCATGTTCCTGCCGAAAGCACTCGATGTATTTTTCCGTGGCAAACTTGCTGCAGGCGTAAGGGCTGATCGGGACGGGTGTCGTGTCGAGTCCCGCGCGGGTTCCATCCGCAACTTCTCCGTAAATGGCACCACCGGTACTGGCGAAGACCAGTCGTCTGACATTCACCGCCACGCAGGCCTGCAGGATGTTGATGGATCCCAGAATATTGGTTTCGGCGTCCTTCTGTGGCTCGCGGACGCTGACGGCGACGCTGGCCTGAGCAGCCTGATGGCTGACGAGCGTCGGACGGAACTCGGTGAAGGCGGCGTCAACGGCTGCCTTGTTCCGGATATCCACTTCATAGAACTGAGCACCGGGGGGAATGTTTTCACGCCGGCCGGCACAGAGATTATCCAGCACTGCGACCGTCCAGCCCTTCGCCAGCGCACGCTCTGCGATATGACTCCCGATAAAACCCGCACCTCCGGTAATCAGCAAACGCATCAAGTTCACGCTCCCCCTGGGTATTCGGCCCTGGTCGATCGGATTTCGACGGCGGCAAAGTCAGTCGAATTCGTCTTGTTTCGGCATCTGCCGCCGCCGCAGCCGGCTGCCTGCGACAGCGGCGACCGGCAGTCGGAGCAGAATGACGACTGTTCCGCCGATGTGAAAGAGATTTGACTGGCCCGGAGGTCGAGAATGTCCATAATTCGTCCGTGGAAATCGCAGAATCTGTCCGAAATCCGTTTGCTGGCAGCACCGTCCGAAGCGTCCGGTGTGCTCGCTGCAGAAAAAGCCGCAAAATCGATGCAACCGCTTTTTTTTGAACCAGTCCTGAAACGTGCGCGGTGGGGCGGTGTTCGTCTGGCTTCGCTGCTGGGAAAGCCTGCCGGGCCGGAAACCGACTACGCGGAAAGCTGGGAGATCGCCGACCATGGCGCGGACCAGAGCCGCGTCTCCGTGGGACCACTTCAGGGACTGACGATGGAACAGCTCGTGCGCGACCATGGCCGCGCACTGTTCGGAGCCGGCGCGGAGTTGACGCAGTTTCCGCTGCTGATCAAATACCTTGATGCCAGCGACTGGCTGTCGCTGCAGGTTCACCCGAACGACGCGCAGGCGAAGACCTTCGATCCCTCAGAAAACGGCAAGACCGAGGCCTGGGTGATCATGGAAGCCGCTGCGGACAGCCGAATCTGCGCCGGGCTGCTTGCGGGTGTCTCCGCGCAAGATCTGCGTCAGGCGATTGCCGCCGGGACTGTGGAGGACTGTCTGCACATGCTTCCCGTCCATGCGGGGGATTGCGTGTTTGTGCCCGCCGGAACGGTGCATGCTCTGGGACCGGGAATCCTGCTGGCCGAAATCCAGCAGCAGAGCAATCTCACATTCCGGCTGCATGACTGGGGGCGGGTGGGGACTGACGGAAAACCTCGCCCCCTGCATCTGGAAGAGTCTCTGGCGTGCACGGATTTTGACCGAGGACCTGTGGAGCCGGTTTCACCGCGGATTGTGGAGGAACATGGTGAGGCTGTGGAAGAGCTGGTGCGGTGTCCCTGGTTTGTCATTCGACGCCGCGTGGCAGCGCGGCCGTTTGTGGTTCCGCCGGATGGCCGATTCAGAATTCTGCTGACCGTGTCTGGTGACGGCGTTCTGCGCAGCGATGGCCAGGAATGGCGGATTGTGCGCGGCAGCACGGTGCTGCTTCCCGCCGACCGAGTGGATGTCCGGGTGCTGCCGCGGCAGTCGCTGACCGTGATCGAAGTGCTGCCGTTCTGAGGCCGCGTGGTTGAAAGCTGACTCGCGACACCATAACCTGCCACGGGGCGGGACCATTTCTTCAGACTCAATGCGGTGGCGGGCTCACCGCTTCCCCGGCGACCAGCTGGTCGGGAAAAATTCACATGATTCTGAGCGGCAGTGAAATCAGGGCGCAGCTGGGTGCGAATATCCGAATTGAGCCGTTCAATGATGATCAGCTGAATCCGAACAGCTACAATCTGCGGCTGCACGACGAGCTGCTGGTGTATGAAGAAATCGTCCTGGACATGAAGCGTGCGAATCGTTTTCGTCGGATTACGATTCCGCAGGAGGGTCTGCTGCTCCAGCCCAGTCAGCTGTATCTGGGGCGAACGATGGAGTACACCGAGACGCGAAATCTGGTGCCGATGCTGGAGGGACGATCTTCGATCGGCCGGCTGGGGCTGTTCGTGCACGTGACTGCCGGATTCGGCGACGTGGGATTCTGCGGCTACTGGACCCTGGAAATGTTCGCCGTACAGCCTGTGCGGATCTACGCCGGGGTGCAGGTCTGCCAGGTGTTCTATCACACGGTGGAAGGCGCAGTGACGGAGTATCGCAATGGCAAGTACCAGCACAATCGCGATATCCAGCCCAGTCTGCTCTACCGCGAGCTGGCAGCCCGGGATGAGCGTCAGCTGCAGCTGAAGTTTGAAGCGCAGCAGTCCGATGCTGACGTCCATGCTGAATCCTGAGTTCATCGTGGAACCGTACTGCTCGGGCGTCCGGATTGATACATTTCTCTCCCGGCACCTGCGAAATTATACGGCGTGGCGCCTGCATCGCCTGGTGACTCACGGACTGGCCCGGATCGACGGGCTTCCGGCCGAGGGTCACGACCGTGTGTTTGTCGGTCAGCGGGTCTCAGTGCAGCTGGTGGAACCCCCCGACAAGCTGCTGACGCCGTTTGATCTGCCGCTGGAGATCGTCTACGAAGACCCCTGGATCGTAGTCGTTGACAAACCGGCCGGCGTCGTGGCTCACCCGGTTGGCGACTTTCAGGAAGAAACCCTGGCCAACGCGCTGCAGGAGCACGTGAATCGACAATCGGTGGTTCGCGGGCTGATCCGGCCCGGAGTCGTGCATCGCCTGGATCGCATGACCAGCGGGCTGATCGTCGTGGCCAAGGAGCATTACGCCCATCGCCTGCTGTCGATCGATTTTCAGCAGGGACGACTCTCGAAGGCCTATCTGGCGCTGATCGAAGGACATCCCGCGTGGGATTCGCGAATGATTGACCTGCCCATCGGACAGCGCCCCGGTGGCAACAGCGTCCTGATGTCAGCCCGCCACGGCGCTCTCGATGCCCGCCCTGCCCGGACGCGCGTGACCCTGGTGCAGCGGTTTGAATCGCACTGCTGCGTGGAATGTGTGCTCTATACCGGTCGCAATCATCAGATTCGCGTCCACCTGGCAGAACTGGGGCACCCCGTCGTGGGCGATGAATTCTACGGACCTTACGGCGCCATTCGGAAGGCTCCCCGCCTGAGCGGTGGGGAGCCCACAGGACAACGCCACGCACTGCATGCCGCGAAACTCAGCTTTCTGCATCCCATTCTGCGCCAATGGATCAGCCTCGAGAGCACTCCACCGCCCGACTTCTGGCAGACCGCTGTCAGGATACCGTCGAGCGACGCGCCCGAGCCTGCGGGAAATGTGGCTGCGGAATCCGATGAATGATCCGATGGAGCACGCGTTCTGCCTGTCGGCCCGGCGACAACGCCGTATCCGGGGAGAAACCCACCACCTCGCCAATCCCGAACACCCCGGATGACCATGTCTCGAAACTGCTGGCACACCAGAGCTGACCGTTCTCATCCGGTTCGATGCCGATCACAGACAGATTCAGATTCTCCGTGAATCCCAGCGCCCGGCGACAGTCCACAATGTCCGATCGCTCCGGACTCAGAATCGAATCCTGTTCGATTCCCAGTTCCGCCGGATGAAACACGACCTGCACACCGGCTGTTCGGGCCAGATCGAGCATCGCTGCTCCGTGGTTTTCCCGCGCCAGCAGCTGACTCCGGACGCCAAACAGACTGAACAGCGCTGCCAGGCCGGCACCCACACCGCCACCGCCAAGAATGCAGAGCGATTCAGCCAGACGCACACCTTCAAACAGTGATTCCGGCCGATGGTACGGAATCAGGCCAAGCGGACGATGCATCGACGTGTACCGCACGCCCGTACCGATCACGACATTGCTGGCTCGGATCACCGACCGACTGGCGTCGATCCCCGCGGAAACGGCCAGTTCATTCCGCGCCACAAACCGGGCCTCACCGAGTACCACATCAATTCCCAGACCGTCCAGAATCACAATCTGCTCCGCGACCTCGTCCGCCACTGACCTGGCCAGCAGACTCTTCAGCAGTCGGGGACGCGCAGATCCCGGACGCAGGCCCTGGTTCGCCTCGGATCGATCCGCCAGAATATTGCTGACCAGACGTCGCAGAGACTGTTCCATCATCCAGGCCGAATGCCGGGACTCCGGCAGAATCGCGACCACTCGCTGCATGGCCGCAGCACCAGCGCACAGCATCCTGAATGCCGCTTCGTCGTTTCCGATGACCGCAATATCATATTGCATGATCGCCTGCTCCTCCGGAGCTGCTCCCTGTCACTTCCGGAGTTCTGTTCCGGTCCTGAGACTTGTCAGGAAAAAACCGAACTGAAAAACTCAGAAAGCTGCGCTAAGTGCGTGGACTGGTAAAACTGATCGACTGGTGACCAATAATTCCGACAGGGAAAACTGGCGAAGTGTCCTGCGTCGCCACAGGCGTGGAGGACTTTGCCGTCCATAACGAATCTGCCGGCCGGCCAGGCAGGCGGCAGGCATCACAGAGCTGGTTTGAGGAAATCGCAATGGGCCGCGTCCCGCAGTCATCGAATTCGGAGTACGGTGCCCCTTCCGGGACGGCAGCAGGCGATTTCAGGGTGATCGTGCCGCGGCTGATGATTCTGGCGATTGTTGGAGGTGGGTTATTGCTGCTGCTGGTGTATCCGTTTCCGCTGCGTGGTCGATTGTGGCGAGCCGTCTTTGATCTGGGGCACTGTCCGGCGTTCTTTTTTCTGCTGCTGGTAGTGGTGGGAATCCTCGACCCGGTTGCAGCCGGTCTGGCGAATCATCGGAAAACGATCTGGCCTGTCACACGGATGCGGCTGGTCGGGCTGTGTCTGCTGGGAGTGCTGAGCGGCATTGTCGGCGAACTGCTGCAGCACGTGTCCGGTCGGCATGCCTCTGGATCCGACGTTGCGGCCAACTGTGCCGGGCTGCTGGCGGGGTATTTCTGGATTCGCGGCAACCTGGGTTTATCGGGCGGGCAAATTCCGGCCAGCCCGCGACACTGGTACAGGTTGTGTTCCGGGCTGACGATTCTGGCAACGAGTTTGATTCCAGTACTGGAGATTCGGGAGTGTCTGTGGCAGAGATGGGATGTTCCTGTCCTGAATTCCTTCGAGCGTCGCCAGGAACTGCGTGGCTGGAGCGCGCATCAGGCCGAGATCTCTCGCAGTGAGGAATGGTCTGCCGAGGGTCGGACTTCGCTGAAAATTCAGTTGTGGCCGGGAATCTGGCCGGGCGCTGACATGATCTGGCCGTACCCGGACTGGACCGGACATGTCTCGTTTTGCGTGGAAGCCTTCAATTCTTCAGATCTCGACCTGCGGCTGGCGGTCAAGATTCAGGATACCGCACACCCGAATTCCGGGTATGATCCGGCCGATCGATTTGAGCGTGAATACCGACTGCCAGCCGGCGGCAGGGAATCCATCCGCATTCGGCTGGCGGACGTCGTCGGGGCTCCGGCGTCGCGCACCATGCGACTGGACCAGATCGCACAGGTTGAGTTTTTTTGTATTGGTCTGCGGAAACCCGCGGTGTTGTTTCTGGATCATCTCCGACTGGACTGAATTTCGGCTGACTGGTTGCTGCGACAGGAGTATGGCGATGGCGATGATTCTGCGGTTGCTGGCAGTGAATGAATGGAGAACTGCTGCATTCATCTGCGCGGGACAGCCAGTGCAAAGGTTGTGTGCCTTCATCGCGATGACGGCAGTGGTTCTGCACCCGGCGGCTGCGGAGGAGTTCAATTATGACGAGTCGAAGGTACCGGAATATCAGCTGCCCGCACTGCTGACGGCTGAGGACGGCACGGAAGTAAAGACCCCCGAGGACTGGCAGAATGTGCGTCGTCCGCAGATCCTGCAGATGTTTGAGCAGCATGTTTACGGTTCGCTGCCGCCCGCAGCGCCTCAGCTCCGCACGCGAGTTCGCTCGGAATCCCGGACGGCTGTCGGCGGGAAGGCGGTACGCCGGGAACTGACCGTCTATTTCTCTGACGACGATCGCGGCCCCCGGATGGATCTCCTGATTTACACGCCGCTGAATGCGACCGGACCGGTGCCGGCATTTCTGGGGCTGAATTTCGGCGGCAATCACACGATCGAGTCCGACACGGGAATTCACATCACGGAATCCTGGGTCCGCAATCAACCCGCCGAGGGGATCAGTCAAAATCAGGCCACGGCAGCCTCAAGGGGAGTCGCAGCCAGCCGCTGGCCACTCGAACTGATCATCGCACGGGGTTATGGTCTGGCGACCGCTTATTACGGAGACATTGACCCGGACTTTGACGACGGGTTTCGGAATGGAATTCACCAGTTGTTTCCGGAGAGCAGTCACCGTACGGCCGGCAGTGGAGGTTCGATCAGTGCGTGGGCATGGGGCCTGAGTCGGGCGCTGGACGTGCTGGAGGACGATCCACTGACAGATGGGGATCGCATTGCGGTGATTGGTCATTCGCGTCTGGGAAAAACGGCGCTGTGGGCCGGGGCTGTCGATACCCGGTTTGCGATGGTGATCTCGAACAATTCCGGCTGTGGCGGTGCTGCGCTCAGTCGGCGTCGCTTTGGGGAAACGGTGGCTCGGATCAATACGGTGTTTCCCCACTGGTTCTGTCTGCAGCATCGGGAGTACAATGACCACGAAGAAAAGCTTCCGGTGGACCAGCACATGCTGATTTCGCTGATCGCACCGCGACCTGTGTACGTGGCCAGTGCTTCGGAGGACCTTTGGGCGGACCCGCGTGGCGAGTTCCTTTCCGTGTGGTTTGCTGGTCCGGCTTATCGACTGCTGGGACGATCGGGACTGCCATCTGATGCGATGCCATCACCCGGGCAGTCGCTGCAGTTCGACGTGGGCTACCACATTCGTTCGGGTCCGCATGACGTGACGGAGTCTGACTGGCAGCATTACCTGGACTTTGCCGACAAGCATCTGCAGAAGTGAACCCGGCAGCGCGCCTCGTCGTTCCGCTGCCGGGAGATTCTGTCGGACAATCACCCGGTTGCGGCTGATCGTCGCAGAGCCTCCGTCAGCCGCTGTACACGGGCTTTGTGACAACGCAGCCATCGCCGCTTGCCATGACGGCAAGTTCGTGCATGAGTGCTTTGCAGCGGTTGCGGTCTATCTGAAATGCTCCGGCAGACAGTTCTGGAATTACAACATGCCCGGCGACCCGGTCATCATGAACCGACCTCAGCGACATGTTCAGAATTCGAATTCTCGAGACAGGCAATCGAACGATTCCCCACTCAGGACGTTTGTCTGCGGAAACAGGCAGCAGACATTCTTCCAGCGTGCCGAGACAGGCCTCGCGGTAGAGGCTGATACCATCAACGTCGGGATCGCGGCTCCTGCCGGGGAGGCGTGGTTCGAAGGCACCGGGAGAAATGACTGGCATCCCGTCATTCCGAAACCGGGTGTAATGAACTCGCCGCAACACAAATTATTCGTCTGTGACGGCATCGGTTTCAGACTTCATGTCACGGCCGTTCAAGGTGGATCACTGACCTCAGTCAAACGGCAGCGCCTCTGCAGCATCCACCAGGGGGCGGCCGCCCTGACGATAATCGATTTCAGACGGAGCGAGCACCTCGACCTCAAGGATTCGATCGCCCCTGATCCACTCCATGACGACTGATCCATTGACTCCGGCGGCAACTCGATCTGGCGGACTGTGATACCTGTTCCGAAGCCGTATCGCTTCCTGGATCGCAGTATCCACGACGGGAACCGCGGGCGCGGCGGCACCATCGCCGTCCCAGTCGTCTTTCAGCAATCTCAGCCGCCGCAGCTCCTCAATGACCCGGTGCCACGCTGTACGCTGACCGGGTGGCTTCTTGTGCAGATGCGCATACGCCACGGGAGACCACAATCTCACGGTGGCTGTTCTAGTGAACGGCTCAGTGAAGGATACGGCCCCGCACGTCCCATCCAGTATCTTAGTCATGGCTGAGGATCCCAGAGAGCATGCAGTTCCTGTGACGTAATCTGCAGAAAAGTCTCCACAGACACGCGA
>SYLK01000451.1 GCA_005809115.1 Planctomyces sp.
AAGAACACGACCTGCGACCTCGGCAAGCACATCCGGATTCCTGTCTGGCGCAACCATAATGACTGGAGCAGACGAAATGCGGTCTCTGCAGGGCAAAGATGCCGCCGCAGAGATCATGTGTTGAACTTTTTCGCTTCGTGTGAGGGGGGGCGACGGGACAGATCGCCACAACCTGGTCCTGCTGCGATTTCAACCCGGTGGCTGAGAACGCGCCCGGCGATAGTTTACCTACAGAGGGTTCGCTTGCCAGTCCCGCAGGTGCGATTTCTGATCTGCCGCCTGAGGCGGACTTGACGTTCGCCGCGGAACGATGGAAGTCCGAGGCGAGGGCAACTGAGCAACGCCAACCAGCTGTGGGAAGGAAGCCCGGGAAGACCGGATCGAGAATTGTCACCTGTTAATATCCGACGGCGGCCCCGTCCTTGCGCGGGTCAGTGCCGCCGTGCAGGGTACCGTGCTGCCAGTCGATCAGAATCCCCTGATAACCGCCGAATGAGCCCGGTGAGCGGACCAGCCTGTGACCGCGCCGCTGCAGCTCCGTGAGTGTCTCCAGCGGAATCCCGGCCTCAGCGGCCACATGGCCACCGTGGGGTTCCGGCGGCAGTCCCGTCGGCGTCTGCGAACCTCCGTGGCGCACGCGGGCCGCATCGCCGGCTTCCTGCACGTTCAGGTCGAAGTCAATCAGGCTGGCCAGCACCTGCACATGCCCCTGTGGCTGCATGTCGCCTCCCATCACGCCGAAGCAGAACCACGGTTTCTGATCTCGCGTCACCAGAGCCGGGATAATTGTATGGAACGGACGCTTGTGCGGTTCCAGGCGGTTGCGGTGCGTCTCATCCAGCGCGAACAGTGCCCCCCGGTTCTGCAGAGCGAAACCCAGTTCCCCCGGCACAACTTTCGAGCCGAAACCATAATAGATGCTCTGGATCAGCGAGCAGCAGTTGCGGTGCCTGTCAACGACCGTGACGTACACGGTGTCGCCGTGTGCCAATTGCGGGTCGCCGGCCGGCACCTCTGTGGCCGCAGCGCGCAGATTGATCCGTCCGGCCTGGCGGGCTGCGTACTCCTTGCTGATCAGCTGCCGGACCGGCAGCCGTTCGAAATTCGGATCGGCGTACCAGGCAGCCCGGTCGGCGAATGCCAGTTTCTTCGCCTCCACAAACAGATGCAGGTAATCGGCGCTGTATCGGCCCATCGCGCGAACATCAAACGTTTCAAGCACATTCAGCATCTGCAGGGTCGCGATGCCCTGCCCGGCCGGCGGCATCTGCCAGACGTCGCAGCCGCGATAGCTGCTGGACACCGGTTCGATCCAGTCCGATTTGTGCTCCGCGAAGTCCTTCAGGCTGAAACCGCCACCGCTGGCCTCACTGCAGGCAACGATCTCCCGGGCAATGCGGCCCAGGTAGAAGGCATCGCGCCCCTGTTCGGCGATCTCGCGGCAGGTGGCGGCAAGGCGGTGATTTCGTGAGACTTCACCTGGCTCCGGAGTGCGGCCTCCCGGCAGGAAGGTTCTGGCCGAATCCGGATATCTGCGGAGAGCCCCGACACTGGACTTCCACGAATTCGCAATGATCTCGCTGACTGCGAAGCCTTCTTCGGCATATTGAATCGCCGGTTCGAGGAGCTTTGCCAGCGACATCGTGCCGAAACGTCTGCGCAGTTCCTCCCAGCCATCCACGCACCCCGGCACCGACCAGGAGAGCGGACCTGCGTCGGGAATCTGACTGAGCCCCTTTCGCCGAAACACGTCTCGGCTGAGAGCAAAAGGACTGCGGCCGCTGCCGTTGAGGCCTGAAAGCTTTTTTGTCGCTGCGTCCCAGTACAGCACGAACACGTCGCCGCCGATTCCACAGCTCATCGGCTCCACCACGCCCAGCATGGCGTTCGTGGCGATGGCGGCATCAGCTGCGGTGCCGCCGGCTTTCAGGATGTCCAGACCGACGTCAGCCGCCAGCGGCTGGCTGGTCGCCACCATGCCGTTTCGCGCCACCACCACCGATCGGCTCTGTCGCGAGTTGGCTGCCGGCCGTTCGTATTCCGTTGGCGGCAGGAACCTGGTGGCGTCGAAGGGCGTGCATTCATCAGCCATCGCAGGACTCCGGGGGGCGAAGAAAAACAGGGTACGGATTGTATGGTGCGGTGGTGTGGTGGTCCCGCTGCCGGGAAGAGTTTCAGCCTCTGCTGCGGCAGGCCGGATTGCGCCGGAGATACTTTCCCCCGGTCATTCGCCTGCCGGTGACGGTGACGGTGAAAGCCTGGATCCTGGGCACTGATCTTCGCGTGCGGCCGAGAAAAATCCAGCCGCATGGAACAGATGACTGCTCCCAGGGTCATGGTATTGATTGCCATGCCCGTCACAGCGAAGAACAGTGCCGTGGTCATGAACGACAGCAGGATCGCGGTCAGCGTGATCAACGTGATCCGGAAACTCATCAGAAACCCCGGGGAAAGACACCAGTGTCACTTCGCATGGTCTACGGATGAGTGCCCCCGTAACTCAACCCCGGTTTTGCCGGCCTCCGTGAAGCGTCCTGGCTGGCCGCAGTGGTATTGCCACCTCAATGGGGAAATCCGGCTGTCAAGGCGTTTCGCCGAATTCAGGACGGAGTCACGCGGGAGTCATGTCGGAGACTTTCGCCGCGGATACAACAATGGACGAAACAGAGATTTTTTTTTAGCGGCCCTGCCTGAATTGACCACAGCCGGGGTGGCTCGTATGGTGATGCTTCGTGGTGTTTGATTTGGCGGGTTGGTGGGGAAATCGGGCTCCGTCGGAATCGCAGGGTGCCGCCCGGCCGCTCATCGGGGCCGGGAGGCCGCTCGTTACCAGGCTATGGCAGACAGGATATCAGGTGGTCACTATGACGCGGGTTTTGATCTGGGCATTCCTGGCACTGGCGTTGATTGCGGCTGGCTGCGAATCGCGGAATCCCGGAGGGGCTGCGTCGTCGGAGACCGGTGGCGATGCAGAGAAGGCCGGCCGTGGCCGCGGTGACGCCATCAGTGTGGCGTTTGTCACAAACGGTATTGCGTCATTCTGGGACGTGGCGGAGAAGGGGGCCAGAGACGCGGCCACCGAATTCGGAGTCACGGTGGATGTCCGCATGCCGCCGAACGGTGCCGAAGACCAGAAACGCATGCTGGAGGACCTGCTGGTACGGGGCGTGCGGGGGATCGCGGTCAGTCCGATTGACCCGCTGAATCAGCATGACCTGCTGGAGAAGGTTGCGGGAGCGACCAGTCTGATCACTCACGATTCCGACGCACCAGACACAAGTCGGCTCTGTTATATCGGGATGGACAATTACACCGCGGGGCGGGAGTGCGGCCGGCTGGTGAAGGAAGCCATGCCGGACGGAGGTTCGGTCATGATTTTCGTGGGGCGGCTGGAACAGGCCAACGCGCGTCTGCGACGTCAGGGGCTGATCGACGAGCTGCTGGATCGTTCTCCGGATAACACGCGGTACGACGATCCTTCAGCGGGCGAACTCCGCGGGGAAAAGTACACAATTCTGGATACGCGAACCGATGAGTTTGACAACGCACGATGTCGACAGCTGGCGGAGGACTCGATCACGAAGTACCCGAACCTCGGCTGCATGGTCGGACTGTTCGCCTACAACCCACCGCTGCTGCTGGAGGCCGTCCGTGACGCCCGCCGGATCAATCAGATCCGGATCGTGGCATTCGACGAGGATCTGGCGACGCTGAGCGGAATAGCGGAAGGAGCGATCCATGGTACCGTCGTGCAGGATCCGTACCACTACGGGTATGAGTCCGTGCGAATCCTGGCCGCACTGGCCCGAGGTGACAGATCAGTGATTCCGCAGGGCGGAAAAATGCTGCTGAAGGAGCGGCTGATTCGCAGCGACAATGTGGCCGCGTTTCGCAGTGAACTCGAGGGACTGATGCAGAAAACCGCGCAGCCGGAAGCCAGGTGATCAGCCTGAGGCGACCGCACGCGATCGCCATTTTGGGCTGGCGCGCTCAGGCTCAGTCTGCCGTGCGCCCGTCCCGGACCGGAAAGTCCCCGCACAGGCGGGATGGAATCACCCCGTGACCCAGACGCCCCTGATCGAATGCCGTCAGATCTCCCGGGAATTTCCCGGTGTCGTGGCGCTGGACTGTGTGAGCCTGTCGGTCAGCGCGGGTGAGATCGTGGCCATTGTCGGCGAGAACGGAGCCGGCAAGAGCACGCTCATGAGAAGTCTCGCCGGCGTCGATCAGCCGGGGAGTGGTGAAATTCTGCTGGACGGCCGCCCAGTCCGGCTGAGCGGTGTCAGGGATGCGACGAGTCGGGGGATCGTCCTGATCCACCAGGAATTGAATCTCTCGGACAACCTGTCAGTTGCCGCAAACATCTGTCTGGGCCGGGAGGCTCATCTGTCGGGGCTGCTGAGACTGGGGCGCATGCGGCGGACCGTCCGATCGGTGCTGGAACGGGTCGGCCTGAATGTGGACCCGGAGACACCGCTGCGAGATCTGGCCATTGGCCAGCAGCAGCTCGTCGAGATTGCTCGTGCCCTGACGGTCGACCCGCGGCTGCTGATCATGGACGAGCCGACATCGAGCCTTTCACAGCGTGAGGCTGACACGCTGTTTGATGTGGCGCGGGATCTTCGGCGAC
>SYLK01000452.1 GCA_005809115.1 Planctomyces sp.
CGGCACTTGCTGTCCTTGCTGCTCGTCTCTCCGTTTCGCGGCTTTCTGCTGTTTCCTGAGACTCATGGCCAGATTCCTTTCTGACTGATTGGTTCAGTTGGTGGTCAGGGAATCTGGCCTATCTCATATTCCTCCAATTCTGAAAACCCCAGCTTTTCCGCATTCAAAATGCTTCACAGCGTTGCCCGCCGGGAGCTGGAAGCTGTCCGCCAGCGGGTGCCGGAAGACGACCGATTCCGCTGGTCGATCGACATCCGCATCGCGGACTGCCTGAGACAACTGCGGCAGACGGAGGAGGAGCGGCGGGTGTTGCAGGCGGCTCTGCAGGGGCGGCAGCCGGATGCTTCCAACCACGCGCAACGCGTCCGGCTGGCGCTGCTGGAGGCTGCGGCGGGACGGGTCGACGATTCCCTGAAGTACGTGACTGCCGGCAGCAGCCAGGTGGCCGAAGCCGCGGCGTATGCGGAACTGCTGCTGCTGCAGACAGCGCGCCTGGACGAAACTGAGCGCCAGTGGAGTTCCGTGGAAGCAGCCATCGCACATCTCGAACAGCTCGATGCAGCCTCGCCGGCAGTCACTCTGCTCAGAGCCCGCATGCTGTTCCAGCGGCGTGATTCCGAGGGCGCTCAGCGGCTGCTGGCCGACGCGCTTCGCACCTCACCGAACGAAGTGAACTACTGGACGGCGGCGGCTCAGCTGGCACTGGCGCGGGGAGAGCGCGAGGCCGCCGGACAGCTGCTGGAAGCGGCGCAGCAGCAGCTCGGCGACCGGATCGAGCTTCGCATGACACGTCTGGCATGGCTGACGCTGCGGGCCGGAGGACCGGATGCGGATGCGGTGCTGGCCTTGTCCGGCGATCTCACCGGATTCGCGGACGACGAACAATTTCACCTGCTGGAGAAGCTGGCTGCTGCGCTGATGGGTTCTCAACGGCCGGATCTGGCGATCCAGCTGACCAGCCGCATGTGTGAGCTGCGACCGCGTGAGCTGGAGACCTGGCTGTCCCATCTGGAAGCCGCCACTTCGGCCCGACGCCTGGAGGAGGCCGAGACAGCGCTGCAGCGCATCCAGTCTCTGGAAGGTACGTCAGGCCCCTGGTGGATGCTGGGACGGGCAATCGTGGATCTGCTGCGAGCGGATGGCAGTCTGGCGCCGGAAGACCTGCGGAAGGTTGACCAGCTGCTGACAGGCGTCACGCAGCAGCGACCGGAATGGCCTCGCCCTCACCGTTACCTGGGACGGATTCAGGAGCTGGATGGTCGATTTGAGGACGCCATTCGCAGCTATTCCCGGGCCGTTGAACTGGGTGACCGGGACCCTCTGGTGTTGAGTCGCTATCTGGCGCTGCTCAACGAACTGGAGCAATCCGAGACGGCCGAGTCCGTAGCGCGTCAGCTGCTGCTGGAGCCGGAGAAGTTTCGTGATGTCCGCGAAATTCGCCTGGCGTCGCGACTGGCCTTCGATACGGGTCAGCGCGACAGAGCGCTGGAACTCGCGGAACTCTGCATCCGGATCGAGGAGCAGAACCCGGCCAACCATCTCTGGAAGGCGGCCCTGCTGGATGCGCTGGGGAGACCGACGGTCGCAGAGCCGATTTATCGTGCCGTTGTGGCGCGATTTCCGGCCGACGGCCGCGGCTGGGTGGGACTCGCTCAGCACCTGGCAGCCTCCGGACAGAAATCCAGCGTCGGCGAGGTGTGTGACCAGGCCAGCAGCTCTCTGCAGGGTCCGGATCGGGATCTGTCGCTCGCGCTCTGCTGCGAACTGGCAGGACGCACGGTGGAGGCGGCCGGCTATTACGGCGGAGCGCTCGAAGCGAGCCCCGACAATCTGGACCTGATTCGGGAAGTGGCGCGATTTCGCCGCCGCAGCGGTAATTTCGCCGTCGCCCGCAGCCTGTATGAACGTTTACTGACCGTGCCGAATCTGCAGCCGCTGGCCAGAATGCAGATCCGCCGCGAACTCGCCTCGCAGCTCGCATCCGGTACCCGGCCGGCTTTGCCCGAGGGACTGAAACTGCTGGACCTGAATCTGGCCGAAAGACCGACGAAACAGGATCTGCTGCTCAAGAGCAGAATGCTGGCACTGAGTACCTCAGACGCCGATGCCCGAACATCGCTGTCGATTCTGACAGACCTGGAAAAGAAGGCGCCCCTGACGGAAAACGATCAGTTGCTGCTGGCGCGGCTGTGCGATCGACTGAAGCTGGAAGAGGACGCGAAAGGCCGCTGGCGACGGTTGTCCGAAACGGCGACATCGTCCGAGGTTCTCAGCAGCTGTGCGCTCAGAGAACTCTCACGGAATCAGATTCGATTTGCCGCCGCTACACTGGATCGGCTCAGATCCACTTCGCCGGGAGCTGACCAGGTGACGCTCCTGGGAGCCATGCTGGAGGGACAGCGAGGCAACGTGGCTGAAGCCATGAAACAACTGAGTTCCTGGGCCGAGGCGGCATCCTCGGGAGACGAAGCCGTTCGCCGGGCGACGGGAGTGCTGCAGGCGATCGCGACCGTTCAGGAGAACGTACGTGAGAAACGTGGGGAACTGGCAGCACAGCTCGCGGAGCAGACTCGCGCGTGGCTGGCCCAGTCCAGTGAGCGAGACCCGCGGCTGCAGATCCTGTTCATCGGGCTTCTGCTGCGCGAGGGTAATCCTGACGCGGCGTTCGATCGGGCGATGCAGGCCGCCGATGTGGTGCCTGCGGAACTTTCTCCGCTGCTCGCCCAGCTGAATCGGAGCGGCAGGCTGAGCGATCCGCAGAAAGCAGCGCTCGCGGAGTGGTTTCACAGGTCACAGGCTGAGCATCCGGACTCCATTCCGCTCCATCTGTCGGCCTCGGAGGTTTACGTGCAGCAGTCGGATTACGGACGGGCAGAAGCGACCTACCGGATTCTCATTGAGCGTGACGCCCGCAATCTGGTCGCGATCAATAATCTTTCCTGGCTGCTGGCAGCGAAGCTGGGGCGTGGTGCGGAGGCGGTGACGCTGGCGGAACAGGCGCGCTCCATCGGGGGCGCACTTCCGGCGGTTGTCGACACCCAGGTAACAGCGCTCATTGCCGCCGGACGCTTCGAGGACGCCATCCGGATTGGCACCGCGGAAGACAGTACTTCCCAGTTGCCGGAACTGCACTTTCATCTCGCGCTGGCTTACCGAGGCAAAGAGGACCGGGCCGGAGCGGCCGGACAACTGGAAACCGCTCGCAATAAAGGCTTCCTGGCGATGGACGAGACCGACAAAGCTCAGTACCAGGCGCTCGCTGCCTGGGTCAGCGGCAACTGATCGGACGTCACTTCCCGGCTTCATCTCGCGTCCAGGCCGGAAACCGATTAGACTGTCACACCAGTACTGTCGCGGCAATGCAGCGGGGCTCCCTGGCTGCGCCGGCGGGAACGTCACGGAGTGACAGCCGGAGGTCTGCAGCCTGGTGCCCGGAGCAATGCTCGGCGTGCCATCCTGGCGGAAACGGTCCGGTGACAGACGGGCGGAGAGCAACTGGAGGCTGGTGCATGCCGATGATCCTGGCGCGTGTGCGTCTGGCGCTGATATATTCGCTGCTGCTGTTGCCGGTGATTCTGTTCGGCGCCTTCGGTGCCGTGAAATCCAGCAACAATTCTCCGCTGGACTGGGTTCGCCCGGATTTTCCCGCGCGGCAGAAGTACGATGCGTTTGTGGAGCAGTTTGGTCCGGGCGATGCCGTCATCGCCAGCTGGCCGGAGTGCACCTGGGACAATCCGCGGCGTGACCGCCTGGTGCGAGCATTTCGTGAATCGAAACTGTTCCGCAGCCCGGAAGGCACCCCGTATTTTGAGTCGATTGTCTGCGGTCGTGAGACGTTTCTGCGGATGACGCAGCCCGGTCACAAGACTGCGGCCGCCGAAACGCGCGGACGATCGACCTCAGGCCGCCTGATCGCGGGGACGGCGGCCGGTACCGTCCAGACCGTTTCCGATACAGCGGAACAGGACGGCACCACGGAAAACTCTGCCGGGGCATCCGTCGGACTCAGCATTCCTCCGGCCGTCGCGCTGAAACGGATGCGCGGGACACTGATTGGTCCGGACGGGCGCACGACGTGTGTGATTCTGAACTTCTCAGCCGAGGGACTGCTCAGACGCTCTGAAGTTGTGCGACTGATCCGCAGGTCGATCATGGTCGGATGTGACGTGGCGGAGGCTGACATCCATCTGGCTGGTCCGGTGATCGACGGGTATACGGTCGATGCCGCCAGCCAGCAGTCACTGGCTTCGTTTGTCGCTCCGTCGGCACTGGTGATACTGCTGGTCTGCTGGTTGTCGCTGAAATCGTTACGCGGAGCGCTGCTGGTATTTTCTGTGGCGGTTTTCTGTCAGGCGGCCACACTGGCCGTGATCTATTACAGCGGCGAAACGATGAGCGCTCTGCTGATCATCCTGCCGCCGCTGATTCAGGTGCTGGCGGTGGCGGGCGGAATTCACCTGATGAACTACTATTTCGATGCTCTCGAAGCCTGCGGCCCGCAGCAGGCGGCAATCGAGGCATTCCGCCGGGGCTGGCTGCCCTGTTCACTTTCGGCCGCCACCACGGCGATGGGAACGGCGTCGCTGATGGTGAGCGGACTGACGCCGATCCGCCTGTTTGGAGCTTTCGCGACTGCAGGAGTGATTCTGACCGCGATCGGCGTTCTGGTGGCCATCCCGTGCGGCCTGATGGTGTTCCCGGTCCGCCGCAGATCAGCGACCCGGCCGGGACCCATCGCGTCGCCTGGCGCAACGTCGCCGGGATCCGCCGGGCCGACCCTGCAGTCACGCGAAAGTCAGGCGATCCGCAGCCCGGATGAGCGGCAGGATCTGTGGAAATCACTGCGAAATCTGCTTCACGCACGCAATCCCGCGGCACTGGCCGTTACCGTGACGCTGATGGTTCTGGCCTGTCTCGGTCTGCCGCACGTGCGTGCGTCTGTCCGCATCGAAACCCTGTTTCCCGCGGGCAGCCGGATTCTGGCCGACTATGAGTGGCTGGAAGCCCATCTGGGCCATCTGGTACCGATTGAGGTGGTGGTCCGATTTCATCGGAACTGCGAACTCGATCAATGTGAGCGGCTGGAATTCCTGCATCGGATCGAGACGCAGCTGCAGGCCGTTCCGGCAGTCTAAGCGACGACATCGGCACTGACATTTTTCCCGCCTCAGCCGCCACTGAAGGGTCGCCACGAACGCGAGCGTCGCCTGATCCTGAGTCACGCCATCCAGACCGCTCGGCCGGCGTTCGTCGATCTGTCGGTGCTGCGAGCGAATCCACAGTC
>SYLK01000453.1 GCA_005809115.1 Planctomyces sp.
AGGTTTACTCCGCAGGCGGACGCAAGCTGGCGGAGATCAACTGCGGTGAGTCGGCCGCGGAAGACTCCGACAGCCGCCCGGCCACGTCCGGACGACTCGAAGGGCCGGGTGGTCTTTCCACACCGGGCCTCCTGTTCCGCAACGGCGACGGCGACCTGACGGTGGAGTATCTGTCTGTCACTGCCTGGGATGGCGCAGAGATTCCTGGCAGGAAGTCTGCTGAGAGCCGGGTGCAGCTGATGGACGGTACGGTACGTTCTGTGCAGGTGACGGGCATCTCCCCGGACCGCCGCACGCTGCTGGTGCAGGCGGGAGAAGCTGCCGAGGAAATTCTGCTGAGCGATGTACAGGAACTGTATCCTGCTCAGCAGGCGGCGGAGACCGACAGGACTGATCCGCCAGAGAACGTTGGGAGTGGCGAAGATGAACGCGAGCCGTTGCAGGAAAATTTGCCGCGGACGGAACCCGGCAGGACCGTCGACAGCCGGGGGCTCGTGCGCTGTCACTGGGAAGACGGTGGCGTGATCTCCGGACGTCTGCAGTCCGTTCAGAACGGAAACATCACAATCCTGACCGAATACGCCGACGAAGCCCTGACGAATTCACTGGAAGGAATGACGACGCTGAAGTTTGCGGAGTTTCCTGACCCAGGGGGCGCATCGGCCGCGACGGACCGACCCGATCGACTGATTCACCAACAGGGTTCGCTGCGCGGCAGTCTGGTGATGGAATCGGATCCGGTAATGTCTGTTTGCTGGAGGCCGGAGGGTGGACTGAACGCGGCAAGAGTCAGATTGTCCGGCGACATCCGGTTCGTCCGTGGCAGGCGAATGTCCGCGACTGCGATCGACCTTGCCGCATTCCCGGACGTGATTTACACGACTGACGGCGATGTGCTTCCCTGCCGCATCGATGACTGCAGCGGGGACTCTGTCACGATTCGTTCGCCGGTCAGCGAAACACGGAGGATCTCATCCCATCAGATCAGGGCAGTGGAACTGTCGTGCGTCGGAAGACCGGGGCAGGCCGGTTTCGGAGACGGCCGCTGGAACCCCGTGATCGGCGACGTCGATCGAACGGACGACGTGCTGACATTTCGTGCTTCGGAAGCGATCTGGCACCCGGACATACTGACCGGGGAAGCGATCCGATTTCGTCTCAGCTGGGATGGCGCGGTCACAGCCACGATGTCTCTGCAGTTGTTCACTTCTCAGGCGGGAAATTTTCAGAAGGGAATCGGGGTGGCGCTGCAGTGTCGCGGTCAGCAGATCTCGGTACAAAAGCAGTCGATCGATCCTCGCCGGATGCCATTCGCCGGAAACGAGCGAGAGTCCGGGCTGAGCCTCACTCTGCGGGAATCCGTGGCTGACGTGCGGATCACAACCACCCACGGTCGGCTGCGGGTTTTTCTGGATGAACAACTGGTGGGAGACTTTGAAATCAATCCGCCCGACAAGGAGCAGCGAGGCTTGCTGATACGTGCCAATGTGATCAACTGGTCGTCCGGTCGGGGCGCGGCTGCCGGAGCCGGTGAGCGGCGGGAACCGGCAGTCGGCGGGGCTCGTGCCAGCGAGCGCAGAAGCGTCCGGATCTCGGAATTCTCGGTCGGTACGGTCGTGGGTGCATCTGTGAAGCAGTTCCTTGACGAAGAATCGCGACTTCACACTCTCACGGTTCCTCGTTTCCGCCGGATCGAACCACCCACACACGTTCTGCTGGGCCAGAACGCGGATCTGCTGCGCGGTCGACTGATTCGCGTCGACGATACGACGGTGGAATTCGAATCCCGCCTGGAACGGATTCGGCTGGAGCGTCCGCGAGTCGCCTCGATCGTCTGGCTCAGCTCTGCCGGCGACCGCGAGCCGTCCCGAGGCGCGAAGATCCATGCGGCGGACGTCCGATCAAACGCGGAAATCGCTCCGGATCAGGCGACAGTCAGAGTGGAACCACCGGAGTTGCGAAGTGTCATTGGCAGCGGCTACCTGTTAACGATGAAGGCTCAGGGATTACTGGATGGAGTACTGCGAGGCTCGTCAGAAATCCTCGGAGAATGCCGCGTTCCGTTCGACTGGATTGCGGAACTGCAGCCGGCTGAAGGTGATGCATCCGACTCCGCTGGCGGATACTCTGAGTGGGTTCCGCAGATGACTCCGGATCCGCAGTGGGAAGAATCAGAAGCGACCGCTGCGGATGGGGCGGCAACAGAACTCACCGGGACGGTGGCTGCGGATTTTGAACTGCCGTTGCCAGCGACTGGAAGTCTGCGGCTGTCAGATTACAGCGACAGAATCGTCGTGCTGGACTTCTGGGCCTCGTGGTGCGGACCGTGTCGCCAGGCGATGCCCGAACTGGTCGACGTGGCGGCGAAATTTGATCCTGACAAGGTGGCCCTGATTGGCGTGAATCTCGAGGAGACTCCTCAGGAAGTACGGGATTTCCTCGGCCGCCAGGAGCTGACCATCACGTCGGTCCTCGATCGAGACGGCGCGGTTGCTCGCCGGTTGCGTGTGTCCGGAATTCCTCATACCGTGGTCCTGTCACCAGGTCTGGTGATCGAATCCGTGAGGGTCGGGCACCGGCCGGACAGAGCCGGCGATCTCCACCGCACGCTTCAGAGCCTGCTCGACGGCACGTGGAATCGACTCGAAAATTCTCGGAAGCCGAATCCGGCAGGGAGCGCGGCCGACAGGTGAGACAGGCGAGAAACGCGAGACAGGTGAGAGCTGCGAGACAGGTGAGACGGTGATCAATTTGATCGATCCACAGCGGCGGAACGGCGAACCACCCGACCTGCAGCATCTGGCAATTCCTCAGAGGCCGGTATACAATAAACGGCAGTGCAATCCTGTGATAATGGGGATGGAAGGGTTGAGGCCAACGTCATGCGGTCAGACACCACTGCGAACATCGGTCCGAAAGCTGCAGGCCGTTTGGCGGATGATGGTCGTCGCGAGAATAGCGTGGTGACGGTCGGTCATGCCGGCAGGGGCCTTGCTGCGCAATTTGGCCCGGTCAGTCAGCCTCTGATTCAGGCGGGCCGTCGCCGCTGGATTCTGCAGGCCGGACTTTCGGGCATTGCCGGATTGTCGTTGCCGGCTTTGCTGCGCCAGCGCGCCGCAGGTGCATTCCCCGGCAGCCGGACGCGCCCCACGTCGGTGATCCAGATCTGGCTGTCGGGCGGTCCCAGCCAGATTGACACGTGGGACATGAAACCGGAGATGCCGGCAGAAATTCGGGGGCCATTTCAGCCGATTTCCACTGCGGTTCCCGGAATTCAGATCTGCGAGCACCTGCCACTGCAGGCAGCCATGATGGACCGATTCGCCATCGTGCGTTCGATGGATGCCAGCGCCAGCAATCACACGCCGATTACGTTTCAGGCCGGCAACCCCAGAGCGCAGCGGACTGAGACGGGGCGGCAGGGTGGCGGATATCCCTCGATGGGTGCCGCGGCGGCAAAATTCTGCGGTGCCGTTCGACCAGGAATGCCTGCCTGGGTGGCCCTGGCCGACAGCATGGTTTCAGACGTCTATGGGGCAGGCGACCTTGGTCAGCAGTACGAACCGCTGGACGGATTAAAGGTCAACGGACGATTTTCACTGCCGGCCGGTGTCCAGGTCGAGCGGCTGCGAGACCGTGACCAGCTCCGACGTCGCCTGGACGGAATGCGGGAGCATCTGGATGCGTCGGATGTTTTCCGCCAGCAGGACCGGTTTACTCAGGAAGCCTGCGATCTGGTCCTGGGTGGAGCGGCGGCGAAAGCATTCGACCTGAGTGATGAATCTGAGGAAACTCGCAGTCGATATGGTCGCGATTCCCTGGGTGAGAAGGTACTTCTGGCGCGCCGCCTGGTGGAAGCTGGTGTCACCTTCATTACGCTCAGTGATGCCTGGGGACACTGGGATCATCACGGCGACGAGGTCCGATGGGGCGGAATTGTGAAGGGACTGACGCCGATGCTGCCGGTGCTGGATCGAGGTCTGACGGCGCTGGTCGGCGATCTGGAACAGCGCGGACTGCTCGACACAACCCTCGTCCTGGTCGTGGGGGAGTTCGGCCGAAGTCCCGTGATGACGCGCACGGCGGGTCGGGATCACTGGCTTTCGGTGATGTCGCTGCTGGTTGCCGGCGGCGGGATATCCGGCGGCCAGGTCATTGGTGCGACGGACCGACGCGGTGGATCCATCCACGAGCGACCGCTGGGGCCGAGCGATCTTGCTGCGACTGTCTTTGAGCATCTCGGGATCGCCCCATCGACACACTGGACAAGTCCGTCAGGTCGCCCTGTACCGCTTGTGGAGTCCGGCAGGCCCATCGCCGAGTTGCGACCGGTCGGTGCCGGTCCGGAACCTCTCGCCTGGCGCGGATTGTCGGCCCGGCCTCAGTGATCGTCCTGCCAGGGACTGCGTCCATGACCGACTCCGATTTTCCGCAGCGTCTCAGTCAGCTCGATACCATCTGGACTGTGGTCTGCCGTGCCTGTGGTGACGGATCCGACGTTTCGGCTGATGCGGCACAGAAGGAATTGCTGGATCGGTACTCCGGAGTCGTACAGAGATACCTCCAGGGAGCGCTGCGAAGCACGGATGCGGCAGAAGAATTGTCCCAGGAATTTGCTCTCCGACTGCTGCGAGGCCATCTGCGGGGAGCCGACCGCAGGCGGGGACGATTCCGCGATTTCCTCAAGGGTGTGCTGTTCCACATGATCAGCGACTACCATCGCCGACAGAAAAAGCAGCCCCGGCCGCTGGCATCCGGCCTCGATCTGGCGGATGACAGACATCTCCCGGAAGCAACTTCTGATCAGGAATTTCTCGACAGCTGGCGGGCCGAGATGCTCAGCCGTGCCTGGAAAGCACTGGAAATCCTCGAACAAAATACCGGAAAACCGATCAACACGATCCTGCAGTTCCGTGCCGCACATCCAGACCTGCGGTCCGCCGAAATGGCTGAACGCCTCAGTCTGCAGCTGGGGAAACCTGTCACAGCCGACTGGGTCCGACAGAACCTGCACCGGGCGCGTGAAAAATTCGCGGAGATCCTGGTTGATGAAATCCTCCAGACACTCGAGCAGCCGAAGATCACCGATCTGGAACAGGAATTGATCGATCTCCAGCTGATTGAATACTGCCGACCAGTCCTCGATAGCCTTCCGCGCGGACCCTGACCCTGCACAGGAACATGCACCCGGCCAGCGTGAGGTGCGACCCGAGGTCGGTCCGGTGCGATCACGGACCGGAT
>SYLK01000454.1 GCA_005809115.1 Planctomyces sp.
ACCATGATGCAGTCAGCTCGGGAGAAACTGCTTTCCTACCTGCGGCGTTCTCCGCCGGAACCGGAGAAGGTGGTTGATGAAATTCGGGAACGCTGGAAAAAGCTGCGAGAATACGTGGCGAAGACTGGTGAATTCAAGGACTTCCCGAATGCCGAGATTCGATTCATCACGAGTGAGCACGTGCGCGATCTGAGACTGGTGCAGCCGATTACCCGAGTCCAGGAGTCCATGTTCGCGGGTGTACCTGTGTTCGGTGACGGCAGAATTGCGACGTTCCTTCCGTTGAAATCTGCCGACGGGCAGCAGAGTTACCTGTCGCTGCCGCTCAGCACGTTTCGTGTGTTTAACGAACGGTTGACTTCTCTGTTTTCCGCCGGATTGCCTGCCTCGGAAAACGGCGTTCCGGAAACCGAGAAGTCGGATTCGTTCACCTGCCATCTGAATCAGTCCAGATTCGATGCGGTCAGCAACGTGGCCTATTACCAGCGTGATCCCGGATATGAACTGGAACTCGTGGGATATCGCTGTACGTCGTGCGGTATCACGATCAGCGAGAGTGGCAGGGCTGCGAAAAAACTGGGGGGATCGAACGCGAAAGGGCTGATCAAAACGAAATGCCCGAAATGTGGCGGGAAGTTCGGCTATGATCCGCTTTACCGCATTGCCCGCTCTCCGGAAGTGGAATCATCTGTCGATTCCGGAGCGGAAGGTGACGCTGTGGCTCCGTCGACGGATGCCGCTGCTTCCGGAGCGATCTGAGACATCGCGAGCCGCAGACGTTTTTTCGAGGAGTCATGCCGGAGCGTTTTCCGGTCAGGTTGCTGGCACAAAGAGACTGAGCCCTGGGAAAAACGGGTTCAGTTGAGGAACTTGCCGAATTCCGAGTGATTCAGATCGAGAAACTGATCTTTCCAGTGATAGTGGTCCAGCAGACCGTCAACGCTGCGTCCGAGGATTCGCAGCGCGAGGTACAGCGCCTCAATGGTTGCCAGCCCTGCTGCCGGGTCTTCGTAGACACTGGACTTTCTGGGGTAGGCAGTTCGGACCGGTGGCAGGGATCTGACTGGCACGTGGCTGAAAAACGGTCCCATTCGTCCGGCGAGACGCCAGGTCGCGTCGAGCAGCAGCAGTCCGCTGCCGCAGTCTTCCGACGACAGGAGGGGCCCTCCGATCACCAGTTGAACATAGTTTGTCAGATCGGTCGTGACTGGTTGTGGAAACGTAAAAAAGGCGAAATCCGACCGACCGCGCAGCGGTTCCACGGTGCACTTGGCCCGTCGCTCACGGGGATGTACGACAATGACGGTGGGACCGGGACTGGCGGGAGTCTCGTCGGAAACGGGGGTCAACGGACCAGCGTGCGGTTTCATTCGCTGCGAATCCGTTCAATTTCCGCCTGGAGCTGCGCGATTTCTTTTTCCAGTCTGGGTGCATCTGCCGGATCATCCGGCTGGTTGCGCGCCGCGGACAGCAACTGCTGCAGCCGCTGAATTCGATTCTTTGTGGCTTCAATCTGTTTCTTTTGTTTCTTGTTGAGTGTCATTTCAGTCTAATTCCGCCATGAAGTCAGCCTGGTCGGGCGATGTGCTCAGGAAGTCGAAGAGTTCCGACAGCATTCTTCCGTTTCGAAGGTCGGATCAGCAAGCGGAACAGTTTACGTTTCGGGCAGATTTCAGTCAGCCGGGCTTTGGTTCCCCGACTCCAGGATCTGTGAAACATATTTTTCGCCGGGGACGCAGCGACTTTCGGGTTCGCCGGAAGGTCACCAGCTGCGTGGCATATTGATGTCAGACTCTGTCACACGACTACTGGCGCTGGTTGCCGATGCGATTCTGCATCGGACACTCAGACAGGCCGTGTTCAGCCGGCCCCGCGCATCGTCCGAGCCTCTCCGGCGAACGGATGTTCGGCCGGTGGAGCTGAAATCTGGGTCACAACTTCAGTTCACCGGCAGCAGCGCCACGCAGCAGTTTCACAGAAACCTCTCCGCGGAGGCTTCGATCGAGGAATTCCGCAGGCTGATCACTGAAGTCTACAGCAATCTGCGGATTGTCACGGAATCCGGGATCTGGTCCGCCCGATTCACTCGACGTGGCAAGTGCTTCCTGACTGAAGAAACCCGGTCGCGGGGGAGTGGAAGCTCCGTCCAGCCGTCCGCCCGCCGCAACCGTGGTTCGGAGGAGCCGCCTGCAGACGGCTGTGCCGGAGAAGTCTGCCGGCTGTCCGGAGAAATTCGCGACGGTCATAATCGGGACCGGCGGTACCTGATTCCGGACGGCGTGCCCTGCCCCTTCCTGATTCACACCGGCGTGATGACGGCGGACGGCAGAGTGCGTGCGGCGCATTACCACAAGTTTCGTCAGATCAATCGGTATCTGGAGTTCATTCGCGACGCGATGAATCATCTGCCGACGACCGGAGAGATTCGCATCGTCGACTTTGGCTGTGGCAAGAGTTACCTCACATTTGCCACACACTATCTGGTCACCTGCCTGCTGCAGCGGGAGTGCCGGATCATCGGGCTGGATCGTCGGGCCGACGTGATCGCGACCTGCTGCGGGATTGTGGACAGGCTGAGGCTCGGCGGAATTGAATTTCGGCAGGGCGACATCGCGGACCATATTCCGGATGGTGAGGTGCATCTGGCGATTTCGCTGCACGCCTGTGACACGGCGACAGATGACGCACTGCATCAGGCAGTCCGCTGGAGCAGCGATGTGATACTGGCTGTGCCCTGCTGCCACCAGGAGCTGTCTGCCGGAATGTCATCAGCCGGTCTGAAGCCCCTGATGGAGCACGGTATCCTGCGGGATCGATTTGCGGCGCTGGCCACCGATGCGCAGCGGGCCGCCGTGCTGAAGCTGCATGGTTATGACACGCGGGTCATGGAGTTTATCGAACTGGAACACACGGCTCGAAACCTGCTGATCAGGGCAGTGCGGCGCCGACAGTCGGTTCCGCCGGATCGCGCTGCTGCGGTCCAGGCACAGCTGGCTGAGTTTCGTCGCCAGCTGGGCACGGAACCACTGCGTCTGGAATGCCTTCTGAACGAACTCGATCACCCGATCATTTGCGAACCGACCGGAACAGAAACCGAACCAGACTCTGATTCAGGATCAGGATCAGCACCTTCATTGCCGGGCGGACAGGACGTTCGGATTATCTCATGAAACGTCTGCTGATTACGCTCTGCACCTACAACGAGCGAGAAAACATTGAGCTGCTGATTCCCGAAATTCTGGCAGTGGTGCCCCACGCGGAAATTCTGGTGATCGACGATCACTCGCCGGACGGTACCGGCGGAATTGTCGAAGAAATGGCGCGGGGCGATCAACGGATTCATGTGCTGCATCGCGCCGGGAAATTTGGTCTGGGCGCAGCGACAGTGGCCGGATTTCAGTATGCCGTGGCGCAGCAGTTCGAGCTGCTGATCAATCTGGACGCCGACTTCAGCCATCACCCGCGATTCATCCCGGACCTGCTGAGCCACATGGACAGTTGTGATGTGGCCATCGGGTCTCGCTACGTACCCGGCGGGGGCGTGGTGGGATGGACGCTGAAGCGGCACTTGATGAGTCGCGCCATTAACACCTGGGCTCGTCTGCTGCTGGGCCTGCGGACTCGTGACAACAGCGGCAGCTACCGCTGCTACCGGGTGTCGCGGCTGGCTCGGATCGACTGGTCGCGCACGGTGTCACGCGGGTACGCCTTTCAGGAGGAAGTCCTCTATCGCTGCCGCAGAATCGGCTGTACGTTCACTGAGTCGCCGATTGTATTTGAGGATCGGCGGTATGGAGTGACCAAGATCAATCTGCAGGAATGCCTGACAGCTGTGCGGGACATTCTGCGACTCGGGTGGCAGAACCTGTGCAGGCATCCGGTTGAGGATTTGCCATCTGCGGAACGTGTGCGCTGAGTTCAGCGGCACTGAGACCGGGCCGGTCCGAAGAGGCCCGAAGGCAGGCGGTCCGGCGCTGCGCAGACGGCTGTTGTGAGCGACATCAGACTTTGAAGCGGAATGTTTCCCGGACGTAGCGGTAGGCCCACTGCCATGCAGTCCGGTTTGCCACCAGAAAGCGTGCATTACCCCGCATTCCGGGTTTCATCAGCAGAGCATCCGCTGCGGTCCGGGGATGATGCTGAAAATGCAGTTCCACGATGGCACGATAGGCTGTACTGGCCAGTTTCTCCTTGCCCTGCGGATCAGAGGTCGTGGCGAGCGGTCCGCTGAACCGTGTTGTGAGAGATTCCGGCGCCGTTCGTTCTCCGCGGGGGGACACCTGAGTCACGTTCGTGACGTAGGTGATATCGGGGAGATGATCGAGTTTCAGTTCAACTTCCATCTGGTCGAGGAGGTCATCGCGACGGCTCTGGTCGACATACAGGACGGCCTGAAGATCCGGGCCAGGTGCCAGGGCGAGCAGTTCCTGACCGATCTCCACGAAGCAGCCGGGATTTCGGGGATCGTAGGGCGTACCGTGCCAGCGTGACAACCGGGTCGGATCCACATCATCGCGCGGGCTTTCGGGGATCCGGCGTGCAGCCACGATCGTGCCGGAAACCGGCGCGCGCACCACACGGGTGGAATTCAGTCGTACGAGTTCGCGGATACCCTCCTCCAGCCGCACGACCTCGGTAAGTGCCTCGCGTTCCCGGAGCTGATCGTTGTTGGCATGATATTTTTCCACTTCGATGGTCCGGGCGACCCAGCGATAAGTGTTCTGAATCAGTTCATCGCGTTTCTGAATTCCCTCAGCGTCTTCCATGACCGCCAGCACGGTGCCTGCTGCGACCGACTGACCATTCCTCACCAGTGCGGGATATTCGGCAGGAGTCGGCAGGCCGTCGAGCAGCGACAGTCGTCCGGGCACGATCTGGTCCCGCATGGCAAACGCTTCGGATCGTGCATATGTCTGCAGCGTCTCCAGTTCGTCGTACTGCCGGGCATAGTCGTCCACAGGCATCAGGCGGCCGCTGAATGGTGCGGCGATCGTGATTACGCCGCGTGGCTCCAGGAAAAAGGGAGCTTCCAGGTGCCAGGGAATCCGCATGGTCAGACCGAGCCAGATGACGATGCCCAGAAGCGACAGGCTGAAGGCAATTCGCGGTTTGCTCATTGGTTCCGTCCTCGGAGTGGCAATAATCTGATAGACACTGCGAAACATGGCGAACACGATTCCGGCCATGCTGAAGACCATCAGCGTGATCCCCAGACTCTGCAGGTCCCATGGTTTCAGGACGGTGTACAGGAACATGGAGATCGACACAAGGACGACCCAGCGATACAGCCAGGCCGCGACGGCGTACGTGATGAACCATGCCCGGCCGGTCTCAGGCATGAAGGGATCGGGACGTGATTCAATTCCGAGACAGTACCAGGAAAATGCCTCCCGCAGGAGCTTGTCGGATTTCTGTCGCAGGTTGGGAATTTCCAGGAAGTCGCTCATCATGTAGTAGCCGTCAAACCGCATCAGCGGGTTGGCATTGAAAATCACGGTCGTGATTGTCGTCACGAAGAAGGTATTCAGTGCCAGATGATGGACGAGTCCGGGCTTGCTGAACCACCAGATGTAAATCGCCACTGCGGACAGGACAACCTCAATGTACATC
>SYLK01000455.1 GCA_005809115.1 Planctomyces sp.
TACGACATCGTGGTGTTCTCAGGCGAGCAGATCGCTGACGACTTCCCCGTAGATGTCGGTCAGTCGGAAATCGCGACCGGCGTAACGGTGCGTCAGCCGCTTGTGATCGATACCCAGCTGATGCAGAATTGTGGCGTGCAGATCGTGGATGTGGACCTTGTTTTCGACGGCATAGTAGCCGTAGTCATCCGTACTGCCGTATGACAGCCCCGGCCGAAATCCTCCTCCCGCCAGCCACATGGTATATCCCTGGGGATTGTGGTCTCGCCCATCGCCACCCTGAGCGACCGGCGTGCGGCCGAATTCTCCGCCCCAGAGGACCAGAGTCGTGTCCAGCAGACCACGCGCCTTCAGATCCTGCAGCAGCGCGGCGATCGGCCTATCCACTTCGAGCGCATTTCGCGTGTGATCACGGCGAAGTTCGGCGTGCTGGTCCCACTTGTAAGTGTGCGTGCACTGGACAAATCGCACTCCCTGTTCAATGAACCGCCGTGCCATCAGACACTGGCGACCGAAATTGCGTGTCGGCTCCTCGTCCAGGCCGTAGGCCGCCTGCATGGTGCGGGATTCGGTCGAGATGTCCTGCAGCTCCGGTGCCGCTGACTGCAGACGGAATGCCAGTTCAAAGGAATTGATCCGAGCTTCCAGGACGTCGTCCGCACCCGTTCGTGTCAGTGCCTCTCGGTTCATCTGCTGCAGGAAATCCAGTTCCAGCCGCTGCAGATCACGAGGCGTGTTTTCCGAGCTGCGGATAAACGGAATCTGCGCCTGATCCGACGGGATTCCGCCGTTTCCCAGAGGTGTTCCCTGGTAATCTGCCGGCAGAAACGCCGATCCCCAGGCATTGACGCCACCATGGGTCAACGTGGGACAGATCGTGATGAATCCTGGCAGGTCGCGGTTCTCGGTGCCCAGGCCATACGTGATCCAGGAACCCATGCTGGGCCGCACGAACGTGTCGCTTCCGGTATGAAGTTCCAGCAGCGCTCCACCATGGCGAGAATTCGAACAGTGCATGGATCGAATGATGCAGAGGTCATCCACACAGCGCGCGACGTGCGGAAAGAGCTGACTGACCCAGGCACCGCAGGCACCGTGCTGCGAAAACCGAAATGGCGACTTCAGCAGGTTACCCGTGGCCGCCGACACGACGCGGGGCTTGTCAAACGGCAGCGGTTTTCCATGGTCCCGATCCAGCAGCGGCTTGTAGTCGAACGTGTCGACCTGAGACGGTCCGCCATGCATGAACAGGAATATGACCTGACGCGCCCGGGGAGCGAAATGCGTCCCTTTCGGCCGCAGAGGATCCGCCGACTGCGCGTCGTCGGCCAGCAGCGACGCCAGCGCCAGCCCGCCGAATCCGGCAGCACAGCGGCGCAGCAGATCCCTCCGTGAATAACCACCCTGCGGTCCCGCCGCCACCTGCAGTCCCCGCTCCATAACCGTTACTCCACAAACAGAAATTCATTGGCCGAAACCAGCGCGCGGCAGTAACTTTGCCACGCCCTCGTGCGCACTTCCGGCCCTGCTGCCACGGAAGTCGCGCCCCCGTCGGTGCCCGCCTCGGCATCGCGCGCAATCCTCCGGCCATAGTCGGCAAGATACGCCAGCGCCTGTTCGGTCTCATGGCCGAGCGGTTCCCGTCCATACGCCACAAGACATGCTGTCCGTACTCGCGCGGCATCATCGGGGCATTCTGCGAGCAGTTTCCGGGCCAGGGCAAGCGTCTGCTGTGCCACAACCTCGCTGTTCATCATGAACAAGGCCTGGGGGGCGACAGTTGTCGTCTGACGCAGACCGGACTGAGACGTGGGATCGGCAAAATCGAAGGCCTGAAACACGTCGTACAGTGCGCTCCGCACAACCGGCACATAGACGGACCGCCGATTTGTCCGATACACGTCCGGATTCACACTGGTCGTGCTGGTCACGTAGGCCCGGTTTTCTGTCGTGAGCAGCGTTCCGCCCATGCCGCGATCCAGCGTTCCGCCCACCGCGAGCAGTGCGTCCCGCAGCTCCTCAGCGTCCAGTCGTCTCCGGGGAAACTTCCACCATAACCGATTCTCCGGATCCGTCGTGGTTGCGGGCTCCGGTGAGTTGCCGCTCATGCGGTATGTCGCGGACAGCATCATCAGCCGGTGGAGCGACTTGACGGACCAGCCCGTCCGCACAAACTCTCCGGCCAGCCAGTCCAGAAGTTCCGGATGCGTGGGCCGTTCGCCCAGCAATCCGAAATTGTCCGGCGATCGCACAATCGCAGCCACGAAGTGCCACTGCCACACCCGGTTGACAAAGACGCGCGCGGTCAGCGGATGAGCCGGATCGGTCAGCCAGTCGGCGAGTTCCCGGCGTCCGCTGCCGGCGACCTGCAGGGGCGTTACCTGACCCGCGGTGAAGATGCGGGGAATCCGCCGTGGCACGATGGTTCCCAGAGTCAGGTGGCTGCCGCGGATGTGGATCCGCAGGTCCTCAGATTTCTCGTCGGATACTGCCATGACGTCGGCCGGAGCGTGCAGTTCAGCCCTGCGTGCCGCCACGTCCGCGCGAAGTGCCCTGAGGTTCTCGCGGACTTCGGCGGAAAACCGGGACTCCGTGTCACCGTCAGCCGGCGAAGGCTCGCGTCCGGCGTCAGAGCCGGCCGACGGCTGGCCGGCGAGTTCCCGTCGCACCCGTTCGCCTTCCGCTGTCACGAGCGCCATGATCTCGGCCTCCCGTGTCGCGATCTGTTCCTGCTCCGCACGCTGCGCCGCCAGCGCAGCATCGGTCAGCAGCGGCAGCTCCTGCCAGCGGGCGACGACCTGAAAATTCTCCATCGTGCGGGTACTCTTGAAAATCCCCGCCAGGCCGTAGTAATCGGCCGTCGTGATCGGGTCAAATTTGTGATCGTGGCACCGCGCGCAGCCCAGCGTCAGGCCCAGGAATGTGCGGCCCAGAGTGTCGACCTGTTCGTCAATGATGTCCATCTGCATCTTCATCGGATCATCTTCGGCCAGCATCTTGGCTCCCAGAGAAAGAAACCCGGTCCCTGTCAGCTGTTCCAGTCGCCGTGAATCGTTCCGATCGGGGGTCAGCAGATCTCCGGCGATCTGTTCCCGCACAAACTGGTCATACGGTTTGTCCTGGTTGAATGCCGCAATGACGTAGTCACGGTAGCGCCAGGCATTGGCATACGCCAGGTTTTCATCCAGCCCGTTGGAATCGGCGTAGCGTGCCACGTCCAGCCAGTGCCGTCCCCATTTTTCACCGTAATGCGCAGATTCCAGCAGCCGCTCGACCACCCGCGCAAACGCTTCCGGCGAATCATCGGCCAGAAATGCGGCGACCTCCTCGGGTGTCGGCGGCAGACCGATCAGGTCAAAAGTCGCCCGCCGCAGCAGCAATCGCTTCTCCACGGGCGGAGCCGGTTCCAGACCCGCCTCGCGAAGTCTGAGGAAGATAAACCGATCAATCGGACCAGTGCTCCAGTGGTCGTCTGCTGCCGACGGCACCTCAGGCTGCTCTGGCGGCCGAAAGGCCCAGAAGGATTTCGCTTCCGCTGACAGTTCCGGCTCCGCGCCGGCCGCGGCTTTTGGCCCACTGGCGGTTCGTGACGGGTTCGCCGGCAGCTCGGCACCCGGCCAGGGACTGCCCAGTTCCACCCATCGGACCAGGTCCCCGACCTCGGCCGAACTCAGTTTTGCCCGGGGCGGCATCTTCAGCAGCTCACCGTGCATCACGGCACTGATCAGCAGACTTTCAGACGGCTTGCCCGGGACGATGGCCGGGCCTCGCGTACCACCTTCCAGCAGCCCCGCCAGTGAATCCAGATTCAGCTGCGACTCACGATTGTCTCCCGCATGGCACGCATGACAATGTTCCACCAGCAACGGCCGAATTCTTGATTCAAAGAATTCCGCGGCCGCCGTATCAACCGGGGCATCGCCCTGCACACTGCCGGCGACTGCCACGACCGGAATGAGCCAGTGCATCAGCGTGACCAGCGCCAGAAATCCCGTGTCACCGACTCGCCGTGTCATCCTGTTTTCTCAATCAGTTGAGCCCGCCTGTGGGGCGGTGGCATTGACGTCAGCAGGTTGTCGCCGTCCGACTGCTCTGACCCGCCCCCCTGCCCCGCGTCAGGACCGGCCAAAAAATCAGTTGAACAAATTTTCTGGTCAGGGAAGCGCAGCGCCCCCTGACCGGAATCACGCTGGTGTGTGACAGCGGCTGGACCTCAATGTTTCGTTGTGACCGTAAAATTGCGGCATGAAATCATCGGCCAGCTGATGAACTGATCCAGCGAATCCGCATTCGAGGTGCAGGGTTCCTGCGGCCGAAGTTTTCATGAGTTTGTTCAACTGATTTTTTGGCAGGTCCTGAGTGTCTGCACCGGCCATCGCTCGGCTTCGATCACCTGACCATGCTTTCCGTCACGTCCGACGGGAAATTCAGCTTATCGCAGGCAACAGCGGATCACAAGAGGTGACAGGAGAACTCTCGACAATATGATCGGAACGCCGTACAACGCCGGGCAGTCACTGCTTCGGCGTGGATTCACTGACGAAACCACATCGGCGGGAGGGACGGCTGCGACAACGCCGACGGCATCGGGGCCGTGGTACCGGATCCATTTCGCAGAATGGCACGATGCACCTATGTCTTCCGAACCCACTGCCCCTCCCGACCCGTACAGGTCACTGCCGCCGCGGTCGCCTGGAACCGTCCCGCCTGGCACACCGCTGCAGCCTGCGGGCGAGGTCCGCGCCCGTCAGACGACGGCGATCGCGGCGATGTACGCTGGCTACGCGATGTTCATGGCCCTGAGAACCGTCCCGGCAGTCGCCGGCGTATCCATTCGGAACGACCCGACACTGGGGATTGATCTCGAAGACTGGGGGAAAGTCATCGCGATGGGGGCAGGCGGAACGGTCTGCGGAAAACTGTTGTGCGGCTGGGCGGCCGATCGATTCGGTGGCCGGCTGACGTTTGCTGCGGGACTGCTGGCTGCCTCACTGTCAATCGGCGGCTTTGCCTTGTCAGCCTCGCTTCCAATGTTTCAGGCGGCTTTCTTCATGACTCTGCTGGCGAAGTCCGCGGGGTGGCCGGCGATCGCCAGACTGATGATCAACTGGATTCCGCCGGGCCGTTATGGCCAGACCTGGGGAGTTCTGTCGACAAGTTCCCGGGTGGGCACCATGACCGCCACACTGGTTCTGGGCGGGCTGCTGGCCTGGATCTCGTGGCGGAGCATGCTTTGGATCACGAGCAGCGCGGGTCTCGTGGTGGTGGTGGTGTTCGCGCTGCTGCTGCGGGAAGCACCTCCCGGGCGCCCGACTGCCGACGAAGAGAATCCCCGATCTCCTCATTCCTCCATCAGCTCCCACCATCCGCTGACCGGGCTGACACTGGCGCAGGCCTGTCTGCAGTTCGCAGCCAGTTTCCGGTTCTGGCTGATCGTCGGCAGCATGATGGGACTGACAATCCTGTGGGATTTTCTGCTGATGGCGCCGATGTTTCTGCAGGATACGCTCAGCCTCACCGACACAGCCGCTTCCATGGCAGTAACAGCCATTCCGCTGGGCAGCATGGTCTCGGTACTGGTCGGGGGGTTCGTGTTCGATCGAAATTCCCGTGACAGGATGGCAGTGGCGATGGGCGGACTGCTCCTGATGGCCACATGCTGTCTGGCGGCACTGCAGGCGATGTCAGCGTGGCACCTGACCAGTACAGCAGCCACCATGGTCGCACTGGGGCTGCTGTTTCTGTTCGGTTTCTGCCTGTCCCCGTGTTACTACATCCCGATGAGTGTGTTCTCCATCGAATTCGGCGGGCCTCATGCAGGCTTCCTGAACGGACTGCTGGACGCGATCGCGTTTGTGGCCACGGCGGGGTTCTACTACTATGGTGGTGGCGTTGCGGAACGCAGCTGGACCGATTTTCTGACGCTGCTGGTTGTCGTCGCCGTCTGGTCTCTTCTGCTGACCGTCGGATTTCTGTGCGCTGAGCCCCGGAAGGCGAGGCACTCGCACCCGGGCTGAAACAGATTCAATGGACAGCACAGCGTCCTGCCTGACGGGGAAAACGAATCAAATGCACCAGACATCAGAGCTCGAACAACTTCGCCTGGCAATCCACGGGGTCAAGGCGCCTTTTTTTGTCGCGGGGAAGTATGTTCCCGATGAGTCCGGTCACCTTGAGATTCAGGGGCGGTACGGCGCTTGTCGTGGAGCGAATCCAGGAACCCATCACGCAGGTCCTGAAACTGCAGCCATTGATCGATCGTTCTTCCGGCGCGGCGAGTTGACCTTGACTCATCGCGGTGTCGTGCAGCAATTTGACTGGGGTAAGGACATCGAGAAGCAGCGACAGGCGACGCAGCTCCATTCGTGCGGGTTTTTCGGTGATGTGGATCATCAGATCGAGAGAGTCGCCTCCGGGGCGCGAGTGACACTGACATACCTGCTTCGAAGAGATCGACACTCACGGCTCCGCCAGGCTCACGCGCCTGACCGTGTTGAAGAAGTGGTTCGAACACCCCGGCCGCTTGCCCGCCTTCGGTCTGTGGATTGCGAAACGTGCGGCCGGTCGCAAGGGCAAGACGAGGGCGGCGGCGGCATTGATGGGCGAAGCGCGCGCGCTGCTGGGAACGACGGCATCTCGCGAAGGCGTCCTGCGGCTCGTGGACCCGAGAGCGGCAAAACTGCTGCATGACCGGGCACGGGATTTTCAGAACGAGTTCCAGCACCAGCCGTGGCGATCGGTGCGGATCATTCATTGCTGGCCGCTGCTGTTGGTGGAGAAGGGACTGGCCCTCCATATCAGCCCGGCAGCCCCGCCGGCTGACGGTTACAAGCTGGCCGCCGACTTCTGCCAGCACGATGACTCGCGGTATGGGAACAGCCTGAACGGGCCGAGCCGCACCAGGATCAGAGAAA
>SYLK01000456.1 GCA_005809115.1 Planctomyces sp.
CAGCGGCTGGAACTCCGCCTGATCGATCAGGGATTTCGGCGGATCTACGTTTCAACCCGGCGCAGTGAACCGCCGGTGGAAAACCCTGGCGACTGGCCGGCACTGGACTTTCCGATTGCCCAGCGTCGCAGCGGCTCGCGCAGGTCGGTTCCGGGAATCATCGGGATTCCCAAATTCAGCGGCTTTGACCCGCAGGGGCGTGGTACGGTCACACTGCGGCTGCCGCAGGGCCGGGAAGAAGTGATTCAGGTCGGAATCACTCAGATTAACGAGTTATATGCGGAGGTTCAGGGGCTCAGTCACGACTGGAAGTATTCCGTCGCCTTGAAATCGCTGCCGGCGAATATCATTTACCCGGGACTTCTGCAGCGAGTCACGGGGTTTGACAAGGATCCGTTTCGTCGTCTGGACATGGCCCGCATGCTGATCCGGGCGGGACTGCTGGTCCAGGCGGGGCAGTTGCTGCAGTCCATTGCCACGGAGTTTCCCGAGACTCGCTCGCAGATCCCGGCGTCCCAGGAGCAGCTGCAGGGTGAGCTGGGACGACAGATCCTGGAGGAGCTGGAGTTGCGGCACGGTTCGGGCCAGTATGATCTGGCAGTAACCTACGGTCGCGGGTTTCCTGAGCAGGGACTCCCGGCCGATATTCTCGTGCGATGTCGCCAGTTGCTGGACAGTGTGGACCAGCAGTTGCGGCGGTGTGAAGCGATCCGCGCCCGGGTTCCCGTGATCCAGGCCACGTTGCGTGACCCCGAGCAGGTCCGAACCGCTTCCGCCATGCTGCCGGTGGTTCTGTCGGAGGTTCATCCGCAAACGATTGATGACTTCGCAGCTTTCGAACTGCTCGCGAGTGATGACAGGATTCCGCCGGAGAATGCGATCGCCCTGGCGGTTTCCGGATGGCTGCTGGGCGCCGGTGAAGCGATTCAGAGTCCGGCCGAGACTTACGGTCTGTTTGAGGCACGTCAGCTGGTACTGGATTACCTTGGCTCCGACGATGACGAGGATCTGCTGCGAAACGACGTGTTGAGTCGCCTGGCGGGTCTGGAAGGCGTCAGCGTGGATCGCGTGGCATCGCTGATCAGCCGACTGCCGGCTGTGAATCCGATTCCCTCACATGTCACCGGGCCCCCTGAGGCGCCCGTGGCCGGGCAGAGGCGGTTTCGGATTGAGTCGACCGCTGAAATGATGGGCTGTGTCGGGCTGCTGCCGCCGGAGTACCGCGATTCGCGATCATATCCTCTGGTCATCGCTTTCTCGCGGGAACTGCTCTCCGGCAAATCCTCGATTCAGTGGTGGCAGCACCAGGCGGCTCGACATGGATACATCGTCGTGGTACCGGCGGCGTGGGAAGAAAAGACGGGGGTTTACGCCGCGTCGGCGGAGCAGCACCGTGCATTCCTGGCGCTGGTGCGGCACCTCAAGCTGGGCCTGCGGGTCGATGATGACCGAGTCTTCGTCGCCGGACACGGCATAGGCGGTGAGGCGGCGATGGACATGGCAACGTCGCATCCGGAACTGTTCGCGGGTGTCATTTCGATCGCCGGCCTGGGGCGCAAACATCTTCAGTGGACGGCGCACAATGAACCCGATCTGCCATGGTACATCGTTGTGGGCGGAAGCCAGGGAGCCTGGAGTGACAGGCTCGGACTTCTGATCAGCAAGTTGTTCCGTCGCAGCACAGCGGAATCCCGCGTCATCTCGGATGTCATGTTCATCAAATATCCGGAACGTGGATTCGAGATGTTCTTCGAAGAGTCACCGCATGTCTTCGAATGGATGCGACTGCATTCCAGGAAACGATACTCGGAGCAGCTCGATGTGCAATTGCTGCGCAGTACCGACCTCCGCTGGTCCTGGCTGGAACTGGACGATCTGCCGCTGAAATCGGCAGTTCTCGACGCTCCCAGTACGAACACCGACGGTGATTTTCGCGCTGCGCTGCTGGAGGCTCGTATCACCCGAGGTAACGCCATTTTCGTTTCTCGGTCACCCTCTGCCGCCACCCTGAAGCTGTCGCCCGAGTTGCCGGGAATTGATCTGCAGAAGCCGGTCACCGTCATTCTCGGCCGCGAGCGGCGCGCCATCAATTTCGCACCGAGTCTGCTGGACCTGCTGGAAGAAGTACGCCGCTCCGGGGAGCGAAAAAGGCTGTGCTACATGAAGGTCACCGCTGACACGCGTTAGCAGCATCCGCTTGTTGCCCTGCTGCCTGAGGCGACCGGCAGTCTCCCAAACGCAGCCGCAGGCAGAGACCATCAGAAACTCTGCACAGCCTCGCCGAATTGTGCCGCGTCGTCGAGATTGTTGTACAGATGAGGACTGACTCGCAGGCGACCATCGCGGGCGCTCACGATCACTCCGCATCGACGAAGTTCACGCGCCAGCTGCCTGGCCTCCAGTCGCGGGGAATCAAACGCAATGATGCCGGACAGCTCGGCGTCGGGCATCACCGCCGTGCGGAGCCCGCTCCGGCATCCCGCTTCAGCAAACCAGGCACGAATTTCCAGCAGTCGCCGTTCCGCAGCGGCACGCGCGATGCCGGACAGAAGTACCAGGCTGGCATGCAGTCCGACAATCGCGGAGATGTTGCTGGTACCGGCTTCGCAGCGACTCGCCGACGGCTTCAGGTCCAGGTCCTTGTTCGCGAAATCGCCGGCGTGACGCACACTGTTCCAGCCAGGCCCGATCACGCGGAGATCATTCAGCCGTTCACTCCGCACAAAGCAGACACCGGCACCTTCCGGCCCCAGCAGCCACTTGTGGCCGTCCGCGGCCAGAAAATCGACCGGAACATCAGCCACATCCAGAGGCAGCACTCCCAGTCCCTGAATCGCATCGACGAACAGCCTCGCACCTCGGGAATGTGCGATCTCGCACAGGCGGGACAGATCTCTGCGCCGCCCGCTCGAATAATCGACCCAGCTGCAGGCGATGATTCGAGTTGATTCGTCACAGGATCGTTCGATCGCGCGGCAGAATTCCTCGTTATCCGCGTCGGATGTGACTTCAACAGTGCGGACGCAGACGCCACGTTCTCGCAGGTTCAGCCACGGATAGAGGTTCGCGGGGAACTCGCACTGCGGAACCACGACGCTGTCACCAGGCTGCCAGCGCCATCCTTCTGCGACCAGTGCCACACCTTCCGTGGTATTCCGGATGATGGCCACTTCGTCAGGGCTGGCTGAGATCAGTTTCGCCAGCAGGCTGCGGGTCTGTTCGACCCGCCGACGCCACTGGGACCAGTGCGCCGACCCGTCCGCACACAGATCCTCCGCCCACGCCACGATGGAACGTGCACTGCAGCGGGGCAATGGTGCCACCGCGGCATGGTCGAGATAAACTCGTCGGCTGCTGACAGCCATCTGACGGCGGAGCTGATCCGGAGACTCCAGCGGCGCCACCGCAGGCAACTGAAACTCCTCGCTCGGCATACCGTCATTTCGCAGAACGTTTTGCTTTCGCGGAGGCCTTGCTGGCTTTCGCTTTGGCCGCGGACTTCCCGCCGGCGGCCGCGGGCGGGCTCGCCGCCTGTTGCTCTGATCCGGAGAAAATCCGGTCCCAGCCCTGCACAAATTTCTTCGATGTGCCGGTGTGAACCGTATATCCTGTCATGTTCTGCATCTCCGTAGAAATCGGATTATGAGGTGCGGCGGGGCTGATCCTGCGTCAGATTCCGTGTCGCCACAGGCGGATTCGGTGCCGCAAGCGGATTCGGTGCCGCAAGCGGATTCGGTGCCGCAAGCGGAAATGACCTCCGAGCTGACGGGTTCAGCCCGGAGGTGTCAGGTCACATCAGGTCACGATTCCGCAGTGGCCACGGTGGCAGCCGCATCGGATGCAACAGCATCCTCAACCGCTCCTTCAAAGATCAGCTGGTTCTGCCCGGCGACTTCATTGACAGAAACGCGGATCACGTTCTGTCCGTCGAAGGTGCCGCGCAGCAGTTCTTCGGACAGCGGGTCTTCGATGAACCGTTCCACGCTGCGTCGCAGCGGACGCGCCCCGTAGTCGAGGCCGTCGTCAACTTCGCCCTTGTCGATGATGAAGCCGCGTGCGGCGTCGCTCAGTTCCAGGCGTTTGCCACGTTCCCGCAGTCGCTGGTAGACCTTCATCAGTTCGATGTCCACGATCTGCATCAGTTCCACGCGAGTCAGCTTGCGGAATACGACAACTTCGTCCAGCCGTCCCAGAAATTCCGGCTTGAACTGGCGCTGCAGTTCATGCATCAGGTTGGACTTCATGTCTTCGTACGTGCGTTCCTTGTCGGTCTCACGCAGGGTATGCAGGCCCATATTTCCGCCGTGTGCCATCCGGCTGGCACCCGCGTTCGTGGTCATAATCAGAATCACGTTCTTGAAATCCACCCTCC
>SYLK01000457.1 GCA_005809115.1 Planctomyces sp.
GCCGCATGGCCCCCCGCTCCGCCCCGCCCCCAGCCGAAAGAAAGCTGGCACACGATGCCGTCAGGAAGGTTTCTGAGAAGCAGCGTATTCACCACTCTGCTGACGGTGAGCTGTGCCGTCGCAGGCGAACCGAGCGCGCTGATTGCAACTCTGGAAGTTCCCGGTACCCTGACCGATCTGTCCGCGCTGACCGACATCCTCCACGGCGGGATCCCTCACAATCAGCTCGGCGGATTTTCGGCGATCACCGTCGCCGGCGATGGTCAGCGCTATCTGATCCTTCCTGATCGGGGACCATCGGATGGAGCGGTACCATTTCTCTGCCGCTTCCACGAAGCGGAACTTGATCTGGCCGGTAATGGCTCCACCAGCCCGAAACTTCGGATCATCGCCACGCATCTGCTGAAGGATGAGCACGGACGTAATTTTCACGGACAGTCGGATGCCATTGATTTCCGTCACCCGGAGGCCAGTCTGAGGCTGGATCCGGAAGGAATTCGCGTCGGTCGCGACGGCCTGGTCTATATTTCCGACGAATACGGTCCGCACCTGTTCGCGTTCGATCGACTGGGACAACTGGTACGGCGGCTGACCGTCCCCGGGCATCTGAAAGTTGACAATCCTCGCAGTGTTTCCGAGGAAGAAGATCGGGCGAATACAGCGGGTCGGCCATCCAATCGCGGCTTCGAGGGACTGGCCATCTCGCCCGACGGAAGCCGGTTGTACTGCATGCTGCAGGGGCCCCTGCTGCAGGATCATGCGCTGTCTGCCAGCGGGGAACGCAGCGGTACGAATACACGACTCATCGAATACACCCTGGAATCTGAAACGACCAGGGAGTTCGTCTATGTGCTGGACCAGCCCGCTCATGGCATCAGTGAAATCCTGATGATCGATCAGCATCGCCTGCTGGTGCTGGAGCGAGACAACAAGGGCGGAGCGAGCGCGGCGGCAAAAAGACTGTATGCAGCCGATCTTCGGGATGCGTCCGATGTCAGCGGGATCGGTTCATTGCCGGCAATTGGCCTGCCGACAGGCGTGAAGACCATGAAGAAGCGTCTTTTCCTGGACCTGCTGGACCCGCGATTCGCAATTCCCGCAGCGCAGATCCCCGCCAAGCTGGAAGGCCTCGAGTTTGCCCACTACCCGGCCAGCGACCGGAGGATTCTGCTGATGTGCAGCGACAACGATTTCGTCGCAGCACAGCCCGGCCTAATTTTCGTATTCGCCGTCGATTGTGAGATTCGATAGGGTTCGCATCGGCCGCGGCGCCGGCCGCGGCCTGTGCCGCGAACGGATCGCCGGAATATCGGTCTTTCCACCGGGACAGAGCTTGAGCCGCTGGAAATAATCGCGTATTGTGTCATGGCGTCCGGGTTTCATGGTCATGATCGTTGCGGCAGTGGACGATGTCGCCGTGCAGAAGTCCCTCCAGGTGAGGCCTGGTGATGCTGTCCTTTCACTCTTTGCCATTCTTCCGTCGATTCGCTGTGCTGGTGGCAATCCGGGTTGGCGTGCTCCTGGTGATCGCCGCCGACTACGCGATCACGGTAGACTCATCGATCGCCGTTGACTCAGCGATTGCGCTCGACTCGGTGGCTGCCGTTGCCGGTGACGAGTCGCCTGCCCCTGAGGGGAGGTATCGCGATGGCATCGCTCCGCTGCTGCTTAGCGCCTGCTCCTCCTGCCACAGTGCGGACGACGCGGAAGCCGGGATTGTCTTGACGTCGCTCGACGGTTCGATGGACGAGCCCGACGAGGTTGCTGTATGGAAGAAGATCCGCACGATGGTCGCCTCCCGGTCCATGCCACCAGAGGCCGCGGACCAGTTGTCTGCCGATGACGTCGCTGCCGTCTCGTCCTGGGTCGATGAGGGTCTCCAACTGGAGCGTGAGCGGTTGCGGGCCACGACGTCCCGTCAGGTGTCCCGTCGTCTGACGAGCCGCGAGTTCAACCGGTCGCTGCTGCGGCTCGTCGGGGCCGAGTCGTCAGTACGGGATTTCCCGCGCGACGAGCACGTCCCTGAGGACGCGTTCGAGAAGTCGGGCTTCTCCAATGACGCGCATACCAATCCTCTCACCAAAAGCCATCTGGAGTGCCTCAAGCTGGCCGCCCTCGCCGCTTTCCGGGATTTCGCACCGTTCGTCGAGAAATCGCGGAACCCGATCCACTATTTCTACGACGGCGAGTTCTGCTACACGTCGCGGGCCACGCAGGACCACATCTTCGACTTTGTGAAAAACGTGACTCACCCCATGACTGACGTGGAGTTCCATAGCCGCCGCGAAATTATGGAACTCAAGGGGAACTCGTTCCTGGACCGCCCGATGAACAAGGCTGTGTTCGGCCCCGCGCTCTTTCCCTTCAAACCCGGGCCGTTGCAGGCCTTCGAGAACGATCTGCTTCTGTCCAATGCCGCCGCCTTCCCCGCGAGCCAGATGTATTCGCGCGGCCGTTTCACGTTTCGCGTCCGCGTCCGCGGTAAGCCCGGTGTTGGCGGCACTCTGCCTCTCATGCGAATCAAGGCCGGATTTTTCGATGTTTTCGCGAACCACTTCCGCACCGTCGGCAGCGTGCAGATGACGGCCGATGAGCAGGTTTACGAGTTCGCTGGCAACGTCCGGGATTTCCCATTCCTTGACAGTATCCCCCCGGAGCACACGTATCGGGACGGCAATGTCCCCAGGCTCACGGCATTCGCTACCAACGACTGGGGGAACTGCATGGGCGCCTTCTTCGTCATCCTCGTCGAGAATGCGAGCCGCCACGACGACGGGCTGTCGCTCGCACCAGGCCACCACCGGATCAGCCTGGGCAACATCCACATCGGCTCGTACGCCGAGATCCTCGAACGCGCCCGCAACAAGACGCTCCCCAATTACTACATGAACGATTACGAACTCGTCGAAGTGTTCAGCAGGACTCAGCAGGAACTCGCCGGTAAGGCCCCTGCGATCGAGATCGACTGGGCCGAACTCACACTCGACGACTCCCCGGTGGATAACGCGGTGTTCTTTGATTCGCCTGATCACGGGCCGAACGACGTCTACGCCACGCA
>SYLK01000458.1 GCA_005809115.1 Planctomyces sp.
GATCCCGGCAGCCCCCAGCGCCAGGCCGCAGACCCACAGCAGGCCGGGGTGATCGATTGTCGAACGGACCACAATGCCCGCCAGGTCGGCCAGCAGAAACGCTGTGCCCGTGAAAACCAGTACCCGCAGTCGCAGTCCGATGGACATCACAATCACCGCGACGGAGAGCACCATCAGGGACATCAGGTGTACCCAGCTGCCGGTCAGAATGTCCGACATCGGCGAAACCAGAATCGTGAGCGCCCCGACGTATCGCAGCGGATCATGGAACTGTGCCGGGATTTCTGATTTCAGCATTTCGACCAGCGCCAGCACCGACAGGCCCACCGGAACCATGAAGAACTGAGGGTCCGTCAGATTCAGGGATCTCCACAGCAGCATCAGTGCCAGATTCAGGATGGCCCCCGCCGCCACCACGAACTCCTTCCGGCGCCGCGTCAGCCCGTAGTGGAAATAGACAGCGGCTGCGCTCAGCAAAGCCAGCAAATTCAGCCCGCGCAGCGAACCTGCCGGCCCCTGCAGGTCCCGCACGATGGCCGAAACAGCAACCACCAGCGGCAGTGACAGCCCCACAGTCTGCAGTGGAAACGCCACGATCAGAAACCGAGACCGGCGGCGTGCCTGGTCTGACAGAGCCAGCGCCAGAAGTGATCCCCCCAGCACGGCAAACTGGCTGAATCCCCTCCCAAACTCGAAGACTCCCTGCACGACCAGAAAGGTCACAGCGATGCCGACCACCATCAGCCCGGTCCAGAAGTGAATCTCGCGCTGTCGACGGATCGCTTCGAACATCTCGGCCGCGGCGGCAAGTCCCATCCCGACGGCTGCCACCAGCGTCAGGGATGCGGGCAATGAACCATAGCTGAAGATCAGCAGTGTGCCGATCGCCAGGAACGCCCGCAGAGCCACGGACCAGGTATGCCTGACTTCGGCGTCCAGCCGCGGCCAGCTCCGGTCGGTGACCAGCAGGCTCAGGCCCAGCATCGGCAGCAGCAGTGGCAGCGCCGCAGTTTTGTGTGCGTCAAACAGGATCTCCGGCAGCCAGCCACGGATACCGCCGATCACGGCGGTCAACAGCAGCAGCTGCACATTGGCCATGATCGCCAGCCACGTCCGCTGCGAATCATTCAGTTTCCGGCCATCCGCAATCGCCACGCTCCCAAGCGCCAGAATTCCGGCGGCCTGAGACCACGGTGCGCAGCTCAGACTGCTGCACAGCACAATCCCGGTCAGCCAGAAGTTACAGACGGAACGCGCAGACTGCAGCCGCGGCAAATTGTTTCGCCCACTGACGAAGCCGACGACACCGGCAGTCACGGCCCAGATCACCGGCAACATCTGGCGGGACAGAACCTCCGGGACCACAGTCAGAAGGGCCGCGGAGCACCACAGTGGAAGGATGGCCGCTGCCGTGGCTGTCGCCACCGTGTTGCCAGTCAGCCAGGCCCGACAGCAGACCCAGAATACCATGACCGTGGTCGCCATCGGCAGTGCCATGCGGCACAGCATCAGGTTGGACCATGCCAGTATGGGCAGGTGACAGCACACTGTCAGACAGATCAGACCGAGCCGCAGCAGATCGCACAGCGGGACCAGAAATGCCTCGCTGATCCTCCGCGCTGATCCCCGGTTCGCAGGCTCCGAACGGCAGATGATTCGCCGGGAGAGATCAAGCCCCATCCGCTCCCGAATCTCCAGCCAGTACTCGGGACAGCCGTCCTGCCGACGCATCCGCCACAGCAGTCCGTGAGCCGCCAGAGAAACGGCGGCTGCGCCGGTTGAGATCCCCGTGAGGAGGTCCGACCCCGACCACTTCCACCCGGCCAGCAGCGATACGAGTCCCAGCAGCGACATCAGCCACGTGGTCAGACCGCTCAGGTAGTGGCAGCTCCGCACCGTGTGCAGGCCGAAAACCATCAGCAGTATTCCCGGCTGCAGGGCCTGAGCCGGAGTCCAGGCTTCACCCATGCAGACCAGCGTGCTTCGCCCCCACACGATTGCCAGCACAGCCGCGAGCAGATATCCGCTGGTGGAAAACAACGGCGCGGGAAACCGTTCCGGGCCGGGAAACCGTCCTGGGCCAGCCTCAGCCCCGGTGTTCTGCTCGGCAGGGAGCGGAATCCGACGGTACAGACGGTCCGGCCATGGAGTCACCACCAGCAGCAGTGACACCACCGCCAGGCAGGTCGCTGCGTGCCTGTCAGGTACTGCCAACAGCAGCATCGCATTTCCGAACGGTACCAGTGCGCCTGCGGCGATGATCAGCGCGGCCACCGTTCCGATCAGATACCGCCGGTCTCGAAACAGAATGGCAAGCCCGGTAAACAGCAGCGAATTCACGAGTGCCACCAGAAATGCCGCTTTCAGGTGCGTCAGAGAAAGTGTGAACAGACCAGTCGACAGAATCGTGGCGAAATTCTGCATCGGCCGGCTGAAGTGCAGCTGAGCCCGGCGGCGAGACGTCGCACTTCCAAGTGCAACGGCGACGATCAGCGGCAGCCAGGTCAGTCCGTAAAAGGCCAGAGGCAGACGCTGCTCCTGCAGGCTCCCTGCGGCCGCGTCGCGGAGCGCCAGCACGATCTCGCGGAACATTGCTGGCGATGTCTGGTATGCTGTCGACACACACATCAGCGCCGCCCAGGTGAATCCGGAATGTCGCGTATCCTGAGCTGCCAGCACCAGCAGAATCGCGGCCAGGGCCGCCGTGGGGACAACCGCCTGCGTCGCGGGAAATCCGATGAACGAGACACACACGCCCACGGCGACCAGCACCAGCCCCGCGAACAGCGGCAGCCCGACGGACCACGGAAGCGGTCGGACAAGGTCGCCCGTGCGCTGCCGAAAGACATCCGCAACAGCCCGGGCAGTCAGCAGAATCGTGGTCGCCAGCAGCACACACCCAAACCCCAGCCACTCCGGTGATACGGCGTGGACCGTCTTGAAACCCACCAGAGTCAGGTACAGCGTCCCCAGCAGCGCGATCGGCAGAAAACCCGAGATCCTCCGCTGCCGATGGTCCTCAACCAGTCGAAACACGTGGCGATTGACCTTGACCACACCGGCAGTCATGACGCACCACAGCGCGGCTGACAGCGCCGCGGCAGCCCAGGCGTGGTCCACAACCGGCAGGGCACCCGCCGCTGAAAGCATCAGATAGCTGACCAGAAACGTCGTTTGCCGCTCACGCAGCACGTCGTCAAAAATCTGCGTTGCGGCGTACCACAGCAGGCCCACTGCCGGAATCGACAGGGCGAGGAACTCGACCAGCGGCTGCAGCCCCTGGGCAGCGGTCCCGGGCGAGAACCACCGCAGCGCCAAAAATGTCACCGGCAGCAGCAGCACGGTCAACAGCTGCAGCACTCTGCCCGTCTGCCGCAAACCAAGGTGCCGGTGCCCGATCCGGCCCATTCCGAACGTGGCCGCGGTGTATCCCAGCACCGTCAGGTACTTCACCTGAGACGACCACTGCTCCCATTCACGCGTCACCAGCATCAGCGATGACCCGAACACGATGGCGGCACCGGTCACGAGCAGC
>SYLK01000459.1 GCA_005809115.1 Planctomyces sp.
CGGATTGGACACGGTCATTTCAGGCAACTCGGTTCCGGGATTTCGTGGACAGCCAGCCGGACGTTCGAAAAACCAGGAAGCTGCCTGAATAACGCGGGACAAATCGCCCCGGAAAGAAAACGTTCCCGCTGAGCCGCCAGACAACAGCACGTCTGGAATTATGGCGGCCTGGCAGGTGCCTTACCCTCGTGATATTCAGAAAGTTTCCCAGCCCCGGCAGCGCAGATTGTAGAGAAGTCAGCCAAAGTCGCAATCCGTTCGCCACGCCGCGCGGATGATTTACTGCCGACGAAGCCTCGCGCCACACAGGCTCGGATCCGATCTTCAGCCAGGTCACCCGCAGCCCAGTGCGGGAGGTCCGCATTTCCCACGCGCGCGAACCGCCGCCGGCTGACATTTCGCCACAGCGACTGCAGGAATGGATGTTTACTGCCGGCAGCCCCTGCGATAACATCAGTCACCCCGAGGGGAATCCGGTCGACGGTGGGTCCGGCGCAGTGCAGGCGTGCCTGCACCCCGGCTGCCGTGTGCCTCGACGCAGCGTTTCCGACGTTTTCTGCGGAACATGATCCAATGAGCCAGTTCGAGGTCAATTGTCCGGGGTGCCAGAAGCTGCTGCGGCTGAATGACAGTCACTACGGTCGAAAAGTGCGCTGCCCAAACTGCGACGTGATCTTCCTGGTTCAGGCCGAAGCCACAGACAGCCACCGCCCACCAAACTCAACCCCGCCAACCTCAACCCCACCAACCGCAACCCCACCGACTTCACGGCCACCGACTTCACGGCCACCAACCGCACCGCCACCCGTGAGCCCACCGCAGGCATCCAGCGGCGCCCCGACGCCCCGACGCGCCGGACCAGCGGGCAGCACCCGGTCCCGACCAGCACGTCGCCGAACCACCGCGGCGGATCCGTGGAGCGACCAGGCGTTCAGCAGTTACGACGGCGACGAAGCGTCCGGAGAGACGCCGGAGGATCCATTTTCTGCAGCAGCTTTGCCCGCCAGATCGCGCTCCCGGACACGGCGAGCATCCACCGGCCGCTGGAAACAGGTCACGCTGTTTCTCATTCTCGGTCTGCTCATGGCAGGTACGCTGGGCGGTGCAGGATTTCTGGTCGTCCGACTGCTGCGGGAGTCCGGCGGGATCGGATCGGTCAACAATGTGGCAAACCTGTCCCACCTGCCGGATGACATCGAGGGCTTTGCCGTTTTCAATGTGGCAGAGATCCTGAAGTCACCAGTGATCGATGAACTCCTGGCGAGAAATCCGCAGGCGAAGGATGCAATCCTGAAATCGAACAGCAACATTCCTCTGAGTTCGTCGGACATCGATACCGTAACGATCGGATTCCGGAGCAGTCCCGGCGCCACTCCGTTCATGCCAGCCCTCGGTCCAATGCCGCCCTGGACAGGTCCGGCACTCGGAACGGGCACAATCGGCGTCGTGCGATTTCTCAAACCTGTCGATCCCCTGACGCTCGGCACGAAAACACCGACCATGCACAACGGCGTCTCCGTCTATCCGCTGGGGCCGCAGGCTGTCTGGATGCCGGACCCGCAGACCATGGTGATCGGAAATCAGGCGGATGTGCAGGCAGCAATTGACCGACCTCAGCCTGAGTCGCGGTTTCCTCAGTTCGATTTCGCCGGTCAGGGTATCGGACAGGTGCTCATCGTGGCGGTCAACGCACAGCGGCCAGAACCTGTCACGCCGCTGCAGCCACCGGGCCAGACAGCATCACCGGGCCAGACAGCATCACCGGGCCAGACAGCATCACCGGGTATGCCACCGGGAATGCCGCCCGGTATTCAACCGGGGATACCACCTGGTGTGCCGACGGGAATTCCACCGGGAAATCCACCGGGTATGCCTCCGGCCGTCGCTGCACTGATCACGCTGCCCGATTCGATCCGGAGCAAGTCGCGTGGTGGTTCGCTTCGCCTCGACTTTTCCAGTGTGATTGACGCACACGTCGTCATCGCCTGTCGCGAGACATCCCTGGCGAGCGCCCTGCAGGGCGAACTGCAGGCGGCTCTGTCGGGTCTCCTGCCGGAACTCGAGAAGCTCGGCGGAAATCCGATGTTCCAGCAGATGCTGTCACCGGCGCGCTCGATCCTGAATTCCGTCAACATCTCGCAGTCGGGAGATGCCGTGAACGTGCAGCTGCGAATCGAACAGTCGGTGATCGAACAGTCATTGCAGTCCAGGCCACCGATACCCTGAAATCCGACGAGGCATCTCAGAAACGCCCCGGCAGCCTTTCAAGAGGCTCTCCCAGTCATCGGAACTGGTGTCCTGCGCAAAGCCAGCGACGTCCCCGGGAATGGGCAGAAGGGCGGCATTACTTGCGCGGCGAAAATCTCTCTGGCGGACCCTGATTCGAGGACTCCACCAGCATGGCACGCGAAGCAAGTCGAATCAGCTCTGCCGTGCTGGAGACCTTGAGCTTCTGCATGATTCGGGCTCGATGCTTCTCGACCGTCTTTTCACTGATTCCGTTCTGCAGTCCAATCGCCTTGTTCGTACAGCCGGAAAACAGATGACTCAGCATCTGCGACTCACGCTCGGACAGGATCTGCAGTCTCTGGCGGGCTTCCATGACATACTCCACGACCTGATCATTGACGATTCCCGGAATCTCCGGCTGAAACAGAAACAGCCAGCCACACGGGCTGCCGTCATCGCTGGTGACCGGAACGCAGGACACGGAGACCAGCATGCCATCGTGCCGCGTCAGACGCATTGATCCGGAAGAATCGGGCGCCGGTCGACACATCACCCGCTCCAGCGCCGCACCATTCGCACCCGCAGCCGCTAACAGAGCCTGCAGCCGGAATCGAGTCGGCTCCGCGGAAAGCAAGCCGCTGTTTGAGGCGTCGGGCTGCTCAAGGCCCCAGAGCTGAAGAAATCGCCGCGAACAACATGCAACCCGATCCTCACACTGCGGGACGTAGCACCACGGAGTGAAGTCACAGCGACAAAGTGTCTGCAAAATCGCGGAGGAATTCTCCGGGAATGATGAACCTGATATCATTGATGAAGATCAACCGTCGTGAGCAAACGTCGCACTGCAGGTTACGAACGTTCGCAGAAAAGTAGGATTTCCCGATCTGGCTGAATTACTGCCAAAATCCATGACTTTCCCATGAATTCCCCGGGAAATTCCCGGGAAAAGATGAGTAACATCCGGATGAAATCGCACGAGCGGCCTCTGACCGGAAAAAAAATCTGGAAATGCGGGTTTCACCCCATACACCACTGACCACCGCGGATCGTTTTTGAACCGAAAACTGAACTCCCGTACACATGTCATCTGCTGAACAGTATCTGAAACCGGAAGTGATCCAGAACATTTCTCGTCTGGATCTGCGAGCGAAGTTTATCGTCGAGGGCTTCCTGACAGGGCTGCACGCCAGTCCGTTTCACGGCTTCAGCGTGGAATTCAGTGAGCACCGGAGGTACAACCCGGGCGACGATCCGCGCAACATTGACTGGCAGGTTTTTGCGAGGACTGATCGCATCTACGTGAAGCGTTATGAAGCAGAAACAAACATCACGGGCTATATCCTGATGGATTTGTCTCGCAGCATGGGATACACCTATCGGCAGACGCTGACGAAATTCGACTACGCCACCTGTCTGGCGGCTGCACTCAGCTTTCTGATGATCCGTCAGCAGGATCCGGTCGGGCTGGTGACCTTTGACGATCAGGTGCGTGGAAGTCTGCCGGCGCGAAGTCGACGATCGCATTTCGGCGACATCCTGGCGTTGCTGCAGCGCAGTCAGCCTGCGGGGTCAACGGATATCGCGGGCAGTCTGAGGCGAGTGGGCGGCATGATCCGTCATCGCAGTCTGATGATGCTCATGTCGGATCTGTTGTCGGACACGGAAGCGGTTCTCAGCAGCCTGCGCATGCTGCGGCACGCAGGCCATGATGTGATCCTGTTTCATATTCTGGACGAAGCCGAGGTAACGTTCCCGTTTACCGGCAGCGTGGACTTTCTGGAGCCGGAATCGAGTGAGCATGAAATCATGGACGCTGCGGCTGTACGAGTCGATTACCTGGACGCGCTGGCTCAGCTGCGTGATCAGTATCGTGAGACGTGTCTGAGAATCGGTGCCGATTACGTGCCGCTGGACACAAGTCTGCCGTTTGACAAGGCGCTGCTCGAATATCTGTATCAGCGGCAGGCGCGTGGCTGACCGAGTTGCTGATGTTCGTCAGGGAGGGCTCCGGTCGCGTGACAGTCCGATCAGAAACAGCAGCTGGATCACCGGAATCCGGCCAGGTATTCGCAGCCAGCCAGCCAGCCGCAGGGAATCGTCGCTGCGATGCTGGCCAGCCGCTGTCGATTCGCGTGGCGTTCTGGAATCTGCAGAATCTGTTTGACACAGCGCTGTCGCCCATGGCGGCGGAACTGGAATATGCTCCGATTTATGGCTGGGACCGGCCGATGTGCGACAGCCGCATTCGCTGCCTGGCGCAGGTAATCAGCCGGATGTTCGACGGCAGCGGACCGGACCTGCTGGGATTGTGTGAGATCGAGAACGAGCACGTGGCACGTCGCCTGATGGCCCAGATCGGCCGCAGCGATCTTGAGCTGGCACATGTCGTCCAGCCGGGTTTCCAGGCCCTGGACACAGCCCTGATTTATTCGCGAGATCTGTTTGAGTTCGATGCGACCCGCAGCCGCGGCCATCTGGTCCATTCGCGGTTCCCGACTCGAGATATTTTCGAGGTGCATCTCCGACTGAAGTCGTGCGCCACCGAGCTGGTTGTGCTGGTCAATCACTGGCCATCGCGGAAGGCGGGGCGAAGTGAATCCGAGCCGCAGCGGCTGACGGTGGCCGGCCATCTCCACGGTCTCGTCAACAGCCTGGTGCGGGTCTCACGGAAGGAATTCCTCGAGCTGAAGAGCAACGCCGTCTCGCTGTTTCGGCTCAATCAGATGTGGAACCGGAACATCCTGATCATGGGAGATTTCAACGACGAGCCGTGGAGTCCCAGCGTCCTGGACGTACTGGGTGCCGGGTACAGTGTAGATCGCCTGCGCGCGGAAATTCAGTTTCTGCGGGAATCTCTGCCGTCGTGGCGGCTGTACAGCAGCCACACCGCATGGCTGTTCAATCCGATGTGGGCACTGCTCACGGTCCCGGATCAGGGCACATGGTACGATCCGCAGCCCCCCCGGACCATGGTGCTGCGCGATCAGATCATGCTGTCCCGGGGCCTTTATCTCGGACTGCAGGGTCTGCAGATCGTGGAACGAGTTCCCGGAATTCCGGACGTCCGGATTTTTCGACCTGACATGATGACGACGCCTGACGGCCGACCTCGGCCGTTTCAGCTGGAAAATCGGACTGGTTACAGCGACCATTTCCCGATCACGGCGGCGCTTCAGGTGTGCGATGCACGGCATCCCGCAGATCGCGCAGCGCCTTCGTCATGTTTCCGCGACGCACTTCCAGGTCCCGGGAGCGTTGTGCCGCGCGAACCATCCGGCGAGCCGAGTAGCTGCCCAGCAGCACCGACGCCGTCGCAATAATCAGAGTTCCTGAAACGACCACCAGCAGCGGCCAGCCCTGGGAGTACACTGTCATCAGGTCGAACGGCGCGGCCTGATGGCGACCTTCCACCGCCACCAGCACCCCGAAAAACAGAGACAGCAGGATGGTGGCAGCCGACAGCGACACGAAAACACCCATCGCCGCCGCCG
>SYLK01000460.1 GCA_005809115.1 Planctomyces sp.
CTGCGCGTCCTGAACCTGGCGGGAGAAAACGAACGCACCCCATTGTGGCTCCGACACTCCGTGGCGGGGAATCCTCGCCACGGAGTGTCGACGGCACAATGATGCGCGCACGGCGCGCATGAAACTGAGTAAGAGTCAAGAACCCCTGACAAAACCTGCGAGAGCGGCCGATCTGCGGCGTCATCGCTCCTCGACGACATGTGTCGCCGCGTCACTCTTCCTGGCATTTCGACCACTCGCGAAGCAACGCGGCCACGCAGGTTTTGTCAGGGGTTCTTAAACACTCTTTGGCAGTTGGAACAATTCCAGAGTATAGCCGTCAGGATCGTAAAAATAGACCACCAGTCCCCCGGCGTTGGGACCGGCGGTAACCGTCACCGGCTCGGATTTGAATCGAACACCTCTGGCCTGTAAGTCAGCATGGCAGGCTCGGAGATCGTCCACCGTGAGGCACAGGTGGCTGTTGCCGGACCGGTTGGTCGAGGTCTCGGCGGGCGGACCGACGTGATTCATGTATTGCACGACTTCCAGCGATTGCAGGCTTTCCGGCGCGACTTTGAACGACGCCACATTGAGCACAACACCCGGATAGCCGGTCTGCAGGGCGACGTAATCGTTGTCGACATGCGGCCGTCGGCGATGCAGCGTCATTCCGAGCGTGCCAGCATAGAAGGCAATCGAGCGCTCGATATCCGCCACCGTGAGACCCAGATGATGCAGTTCACGGAGTTTCCAGCCGGAAGACGTCGCGTTCTCGTTCATGATGGATTCCCCTGCCGACAACGTGACCGACCAGGCGTGCTGCGATTCTGCCGCAACGCGGTTGTGTCACAGCAACAGCCGCGGTCCGATTATTTTTGGAACCCCTGACAAAACCGGCTTACCAGGGGTCGGTTGTCTTACGATCCGCTCTGGCCAAAATGCTCCAGGGCTTTCTGTCGGATGCCGCGGAGGTCGAGCTTTCCGGTGCCGAGCAGCGGGATCTGTTCGACTTCCACGAAGCAGTCATTCCCGGGAATCCAGAGGTTGGGGAGTCCCGCTTCCTGCAGGCGATCGGTGATTTCGCGGATCGATTTCCTGAACGGCTTGTGCAGCACGACAAGTCGCTCACCCTTCGCGGCGTCCGGCACCGCGGTTACGGCGCAGAGGATCTCCGGTTCGTCATTCGGATCCTCGTCCACAATCCGGGTAATTTCCTGCTCGATCCGAATGTGGGGCACCATTTCGCCGCCGATCTTGGAGAATCGGCTCTGGCGGCCGGTGATCCGGATGAACCCGTCATCATCAATCACTCCAAGATCCCCCGTGGTATACCAGCCATCCTGAATGACTTCCGCGGTCTTCTCCGGATGGCCCAGATACCCCAGCATGACATTCGGGCCCTTGATTTTCAGCATTCCTTCCTGATTGGCTCCCAGTCGCTGTCCGGTCTCGGGATCGAACACGGCGGCGGCGGACCCCGGAACCACGCGTCCGACGGAGCCGTATCTGGTGAGGATCTGGCCGGCAGCGTCGCGGCCGGCCCGGGAGGCGGGGATATTGAACGCGGCCACGGGAGACAGTTCCGTCGTGCCGTAACCCTCGGTGGGTTCGAATCCGAATTTCTCGCGAAACGCCTCCAGCAGTTCCTGTGGCAGCTTTTCTGCGCCCACGATCACAAGGTTCAGTGACTTGAGTTCTTCGACCGTGCAGCGTTTCATATAGGATCGCAGAAACGTGGGCGTTGCCATCAGGATGGTGGCCCGGTATTTCTCGATCAGTTTGCCGACGGTTCGAGCATCCAGCGGATTGAAATGGTAGGTCGCGGCCGGGTCTGAACACAGTGGCAGCCACATGGCAGCGGTGAAGCCGAACGAATGAAAGAAGGGCAGGACGCCCAGCAGCGTATCGCCGCTGTGCAGATTCATCAGCTGGCGGACGCACTCCACGTTCGACGCGATGTTGCTGTGCGACAGCATTACGCCCTTCGGCTCTCCCGTTGACCCGGAGGTAAAGATGATGGACATCAGATCGTCCGGGCGGATGCGGTCCAGTCCCAGCTTTCGGCTCAGCATTTCCGCGGGCATCAGTCGCGCCACCGCCAGTGCGCGGAGTTTGTCCATGCCGCTGATCCGCTCCTTGAGATCTTCCAGGAAGATCAGATCCGCATTCAGACTGAACGGACGTTTCTCGAGAAATCTTCGGCTGGTGAGGACTTGCCGGATGCCGGCTTCGCGAATGCAGTAATTGATGACGTCCTCGGTCAGCGTGTAGTTCAGATTGACGGCGACGCGGCCCGCCAGTGACACGGCAGTATTGGCCAGCACTCCGCCCACTGACGGCGGGAGCAGGAGTCCGACCATGGGCGAGTCGGGCAGCAGGACGGAAGAAGTGAGCAGTCGATGAAACGCCAGGGAACCCGTCAGCAGCCGGCCACCGGTCAGCTCAGTTCCGGCGGAATCCGCCACTTTCAGACGGCCCCAGGCGAGTCGGCACTGACGAATAAAACCTCGCACCGGAATCATCATCCGCTCCTTTCTGCGGGCCAGAGACAGCGTGCCGAGTTCGAGAACCGCGTTACGAACAACGTCGACATCCGGAACGTCGGAGATCGGTGGTCCGAAGGAAATCGAAACCGGATAAGGCCATTGGGCGGGTTTTTTCCAGAAAAACCGGCCGCGATCGTAACTGAAGATACTGCCCCACAGTTCATCCAGAAAGACCGGTACCACGGGGGCATTCGTACCCTTCAGAATCTTCAGCATTCCTCGCTCAAATTTCAGGAGCTGCCCGGTTCGCGTGATCTGACCCTCCGCGAATATGCACACGAGTTCACCGTCCAGCAGGGCCTGGCGGGCTTCATTCAGCGACTGCATCAGAGCGCGCGGTCCGTCTCCGCTGCGAATCGCGATGGTCCCGAACAGGCGAGCCAGCCAGCCGGTAAAGCGACCGCTGATATAGTCCGCATAGGCCACCATCCGAATTGGCCGGGAACTGCTCAGCAGGATCAGGATCCCATCAATCCAGGAAACGTGATTGGCTACCAGGAGCGCAGCACCGTGATCCGGGATATTGCTGATCCCCGTGGTTCGGACACGATATACCGTGCGACTCAGCAGCCACACGAAAAATCGGATGGTGGCCTGTGGCAGCAGCCAGACCACGTAGTACACGATCGGCAGAATCCCGATGCCGCAGACGAGGAAAATCTGGGCCGCCGTCATCTGCAGAGGGCCCCGCAGCAGCCAGAACGCCGCCGCCACACCGACCATCCCGACGGCCGTCAGCTGATTCCCGGCCGCCAGCACTGCCCCCAGTGATCCCCGCGGACTGCGGTCCTGCAGGAAAGCGTTCAGTGGGACATTGAACAACCCGCCCCCGAGTCCGATTGTCGCCAGCATCGTTCCCGCCAGAATTGGTGAGCCACGGCTGAAATACAGCAGCACGCAGGCAGCAGCCATCGTCAGGGCGCCCAGCGGCACCATCCCCAGTTCGACGCGACCACCGGACCAGATGCCGGCCAGGACGCTGCCCAGACCCACACCCAGCGACAGGATCGCCAGGTAAATTCCCACCTCCGACTGCGTCATCACCAGCTCGCGGATCACGTACGTGTCCACATTCATCTGTGCCAGTGACGCGAGAGACCAGAAGAACACGATCCCGAGTGTGACACGCAGAATCGAGCGATCGCTGATGACCAGCCGCAGATCACGCCATGACGCGGCCACCGGATTCCAGGGAAACGCCAGTCCCGGACTGGCAGGAAGCAGTCTGTGCATCAGCAGGGTTCCTGCCACACCCGCCAGCGCCACACCAATCAGCAGGATACACGCCAGCGGCATCCCCCGTGCCTTGTCTGCCAGGGTCACCGCCGCCAGCTCATTGCCCACAATGGTCCCCACGATCACCGCCACCAGCGTCACCAGCGCTACCACTCCGTTGGCCGCCGAGATCGCCGCCCGCGGGACAATCTCCGGGATCACTCCGTACTTGGCACTGCTCAGCAGGGCACTCTGAGCACCCAGCA
>SYLK01000461.1 GCA_005809115.1 Planctomyces sp.
ACAGGAAGGCGGGCTGCGACTGGACACCGCTGCTTACATGCAGACGGGCGGTGAGAGTGGCGCTGCGGTCGCGCCGCATGATGTCGGAGGGAGTCTGCTGATCCGGCGCATCACGGCGACGGATGAGTCGGTTCGGATGCCGCCCGAAGGAAAGCCGCTGCTGCCGGAGCAGATCGCAGCGATATCGCAGTGGGTCGAGCAGGGGGCCGCAGCCCCGGCCGACGAGCCTGCAGATCAGGACCCCCGCGATCACTGGGCGTTTCGCCGGCCGGTGCGCCCGGTTCTGCCCGTCGCATCTCCCGCGGACGCCAGTGGACGGGGGCGTCCGGAAAACGCCATCGATCTGCTGATTCGGGTTCAGCGCGAGGCGGCCGGCCTGTCCGCGCTGCCGCAGGCCGACCGTCTGGTGCTGCTCCGCCGTGTCAGCCTGGATCTGATCGGGCTGCCACCGACACCGGCGGAAATCGAGTCCTTCCTGGCGGACGACTCGGCCACGGCCTGGGAGCGGACCGTAGACCAGCTGCTCGATTCTTCTCAGTACGGCGAACGCTGGGGACGCCACTGGATGGACGTCTGGCGCTACAGTGACTGGTACGGGCGCCGTGCCGTTCCGGACGTCATGAACAGCTACCCCATGATCTGGCGCTGGCGCGACTGGATTGTGCGTTCTCTGAATGAGGATAAACCGTATGACCAGATGGTCCGTGAGATGCTGGCGGCGGATGAACTGCTGCCGACGGATGATCAGAACATCGCCGCCACCGGCTATCTGGTCCGCAGCTGGTTCAAGTGGAACTACGAAACCTGGAAGAAGGATCTCGTCGAACATACAGGAAAGGCATTTCTGGGACTGACGCTGAACTGCGCTCAGTGTCACGACCACAAGTACGATCCCATCGCTCAGGAAGAATACTTTCGCTTCCGCGCCTTCTTCGAGCCGCTCGAACTGCGGCACGACCGCGTGGCTGGTGAGCCGGATCCGGGACCATTCGAGAAATACATTTACGGCAAAGCCTACGGCCCCATCAAAAGCGGCATGATCCGCGTGTTCGACGAACAACTCAACGCTGAAACCTGGATGTTCGTGAAGGGAGACTCCCGGCTGCGGATGGAAGGCAAACCGCCAGTGACTCCGGCCCCGCCAGCCGTGCTGGGCGAAGCGGATCTGAAACTGCAGACGATTTCGCTGCCTGTCAGCGCGGCTTATCCGGGACTCAAACCGTTCGTGCAGGCCGAAGAACGGGCGATCCGCCAGGCGGCTGTCGCTCAGGCTGAGACCGAAGTTGCCCTTGCCGGGGAACGTCTCCGGGCAGATGAGCTTCTCCGGGCTCAGAACCTGCTCCAGGTTCAGAACAGCGACACCCGTGTTCCTGATCAGCCCGTCCCTGATCAGCCGGCGTCAAATCAGCCGGCGTCAAATCAGCCGGCGTCAGATCAGCCGGATGTCGCTGCACTCGCACTGGCTGCCGCGGAGTCAAGACTGGCGGCTGCCAGACTGCATCAGGAAAGTCTGGAACGTCGGATCCGGGCTGACACCGCCCGGTATGCTTCCGGGACGCTGGCCGAAGATCGCAGCGCTGACCCGGTTGTGGCAGAACTGATCCGACTGGCCTGGCGTGGTGAACGTGAAGCAGCCCTCTCCGCGGCGCAGGCAGGCGTGTTGTCGGCTGAGGTTGCCGTGGCTGATGCACAGGTGAAAGACGCAGCGTCTGCCGGTCAGACGGACCAGGCCGCCCACGACGCGGCCGCAAAGGCTGTGCAGGCGGCGCAGGCGCAGAAATCCGCTGCGGCGGCGGCGGTCGCAGCGGCGGAAGCGGAACTGCAGAAGGAGCCTGCGGAATATACGCCGCTGTCACCAAAGTATCCGTCCATCACTACCGGACGTCGTGCCGCACTCGCCCGGTGGATTACCAGTCGCGACAACCCGCTCACCGCCCGAGTGGCCGTGAATCATATCTGGCTCAGACATTTCGGGCAGGCACTGGTCGAATCCACACAGGATTTCGGCCGCAATGGAAGTCGCCCGACGCATCCGGAACTGCTGGACTGGCTGGCCTGCGAGCTGATGGATTCCGGCTGGTCCATGAAACACCTGCACCGCTGCATCCTGTTATCAGAAAGCTGGCAGCGTGCCAGCATTGTGGGAGAATCCGCCGGTGAGACCGCTGTGGAAATGGCACGTCTGAATTCAGCCGATCCGCTCAATCAGTACTACTGGAGATTTCCCCCGTCGCGTATGCAGGCGGAAGTCGTGCGTGACAGTCTGCTGGCCGTGGCCGAAGAACTGGACAACACAGTCGGCGGCCAGGAACTCGATCAGCAGCTCGGACTGACATCGCGCCGCCGCAGCGTCTATTTCGCACACCACGGGGAAGAGCGCATGGAGTTTCTCGAACTGTTCGATGCGCCCAATCCGCTCGACTGTTATAAACGCACGTCCTCGGTGCAGCCACAGCAGGCGCTGGCACTGACCAATAGTCAGCTGACTCGCGATCTGAGCGGTCGTCTGGCGGAGCGACTGTGGTCACGCGTCTCCGGAAATGACCGGTCTGTCGCTTTCGTCCGCCTGGCATTTCTGCAGGTCTTGAATCTCGAGCCCGGGCCGCGGGAATTGCACGCGGCCGTCAGCTTTCTGGACGAACAAACGGCCCGACTGACAGCAGAGACTGCCACGCAGGGGACAATCAGCCCCGAACAACGCGCCCGACAGAATCTGGTCCATGCACTGATGAACCACAACGAATTTGTGACAATCCGATAGCTGGACTCTATGACAACGAATCCCCGCCAATAAGCCGCGCTCTCCGATGCGATCGGCAGCAAGGTCAGGAAAACATGACATCTTCCCACAGCAGTTTTTGTGGTCGTACGCGACGATCCTTCCTGAGCGATCTGGGAATGGGGTTCGGCGGTATCGCCCTGAATTCTCTTCTGCATCAGGATTCCGTCGCACGTGCAG
>SYLK01000041.1 GCA_005809115.1 Planctomyces sp.
CGGTGTCGACCGAGTGGATGGCGTGGAACTGAGCGGCCTGTGGCTGGATGACGTCACGCGTTCCTGGTCGCGGGGAATCGGCGGCCTGGATGCCGGTGCCAATCCGGACACCGTGCGTGTGACAGCGGCTATCCCGCTGTTCGACGGCGCTGATGGATATGCGGTGCCGTTCGACCAGTACTACGGAATTTCGATCCGATCGGACGTGCGGAGCCTCGGAGGCGACTATGCACCCTGGGGATTCTGGGCCGGTACCGTTCTGCTGCAGCCCCCGGCCGCCATGCGTGATGTCTCCATGGATGAAGGATTTGCCTTTGCCGGAGCCGACAGCGGACTGGACTATGAGTACGAACAAAACGGTGTTCCCATCCCGGAGTCGCTCGACCCGCCCGTGGTCGCGTTTCCCCCGTACCAGAGTTCACTCAGTTCGGATTCCGAGACGTCCCTCGTCGGTCCGGTGATGGGTCTGAACGTGACGACGACGGGGAAGAAGGTGAGATTCTTCAGCCAGTCCCGTGGCGGATGGATGTACGCGGAATCCGATCTGTCCCTCCGCGGACAGGGAATGGGTAACGGGTTCGCACCGGGATTTGATCCGTTGGCAGCCTTCGCCGATTCCCGATCCAGCTCCTACGACTCCGGCTATTTCGAGCAGTCGCTGGGGGCTGACATTGATCTCGGGCGAATCTTCAATGGAGGTCTGTGGTCCGCCGAACCAGGCGCCCTGATACTGCGACTGGGGTGTTCGCTGACAGTCTTTCAGGACGTCGCACGACCGCTGGATGCCGTCGTCTGGAACGGATTCCCCCTTTCGCCGGAACTGAAGGACAACACCGTCCGATGGCAGCTCCAGACCTTCAATTCCGGGATTGTGTTTCAGTACTGATTCTGTGGGCCGATGCCGACTCCGACGCGGACGGACCGTTCGCTGTCGGTTCGCTGCTGTGGTGGCACTGCTGCAGGGCGCGCTGAAATCGCTGCCACAGTTCGTCAATTGGTTCCGTTCCGACGCTGACGCGAAGCAGCCAGCGTGACACCCCGCATGACTCGGCAAAATCCAGTTCCTGATAGTGCGCCAGAATAGTATAGGGGCAGCACAGTGTGAAGATCGTGCCGAGATTGGGCCCCTTGCAGACTTCCAGCGCATCAAACACACGCGGAGTTGTGGCGTCGGGATGCCGCAGCACCAGCGACATCAACCCGCCATAGCCACCTTCCCGACACCGCAGCCGTTCGTAAGCGGTCTCAGGCCGCAGCGACGGATGCCAGACTCGATCAACCAGCGGATGATTGGCCAGCCGGTTCGCCAGGACCACTGCGTTGTGATTGATCAGACTGACGCGAGATTCCATGTCGCGCGAATTCCGTTCCAGAACTTCCGTGTCGCGATCACTCAGGAGTTCTTCGAATTCTCCGGAGATCGCGGCCCTGAGTCGCTGTGCCTGGGGACTCCGCGGATTCAGCGTGACGCTGCCGGCCAGCACATCCCCACGGCCGCTGAAGTACTTCGTCAGACTGGTCATCACGACATCCGCCAGCGGAAGGACATCCAGGTTCAGACAGGCTGACAGTGTGTCGTCGACAACCAGCACAAAACCGTGTCGGTCCGCCAGTTCTCTCAGCCGGTGCAGATCACAGCAGGTCAGCAGAGGATTTGCCGGTGTCTCACAGAACACCGCCGCGATGCGAGATTCCTGCAGGTGGGCTGCCAGCCGATCCAGCTCGGCGGTGGAACCCTGTGGCAGAAACAGACAGTTTGCGGGAGAAAATCGCTGCTGCAGCTTCAATGTGTCTACGTAGGGAAACCCGAACTGCACGGTTGGCGCGGCCGGTTCGGACTGCCGAATTGCTCGCCATACCGCTGCTGCGGCAGCCATGCCCGAAGTGTATAACCAGACGTCCTCGCCGGATACTCGCCCGCACGCGGCAACACGCTGCCGAACGAACCGTCGCTGGTCAGATTCGGCAAATGTGATGGTCTCACCCGCAAGAACCTGTTCGGCCATCCGCGACGAGATCAGCTCACCTGCATGCTGCCAGTATTCACGCAGCCGCGGAAAATCCTCCGGCGCTACCGACACTCCGAAAATCGACTGACGCTCTACGGGAACCAGCCGACCACTGCGGCCACCACGGCTGCGAACATAGTCCAGGGCACGCTCTGCCGTGCGACGGCTGGGAAACAGCAGGCCCTCACTCCCTTCCGGCGTCGGACTCGTCCGAATGACCCGCTGCCAGAGTTCCCGCACCAGCGGATGCAGGCAAAACCTTGGATACGCCGCCTGCAGCCTGCCAATGACGGCCTCGTCACCTTCTTCGTAGGCGATGTTGTGAGCCCACAACGGCAGGCAGGCCGAGACGGCATGTGGCGAATCAGGAATCGGCAGGCCCAGCTGACTGGCCATCCACCGCGGTGATGTCAGCATGTCGGCAGCCACCAGGATTTTCTCGCGAATTGCAGTTGACAATCAGTCAGCCCATCCCGCAGAGCACCAGCCGCAGCCTGAGACCAGATCAACACCTGCCCTCAGGCCTCCACGGCCGCTGCCCTGCTGATTCCGTCGACACTCGCTCCTGGCTCTGTCTCCGCTCGCTCTACTTCGAAAGGGCGGATTCAAGCGCCTGGACAACTTCGGGCGCATCCGGCTTCACGGGTGTGCCGAACCGGCCAACAACTTTGCCATCCTTGCCGACGACGAACTTCTCGAAGTTCCACTTGACGTCGTTCGTTTCCGGAGCGTGTTTCTTGAGAAAACCATACAGCGGTGCCTGGCTGTCCCCGTTCACGTCAATCTTGGAGAACATTGGAAAGGTTACGGAATACTTCGACGTGCAGAATTCCGCGATCTCTTTGGCTGTGCCTGGTTCCTGCTTCCCAAACTGGTTACACGGGAAGCCGAGAACGACAAGTCCTTTCTCGCCGTATTTTTCGTGCAGCGTCTGGAGCTGCTTGTACTGCGGGGTGGCACCGCACTGGCTGGCCACATTCAC
>SYLK01000462.1 GCA_005809115.1 Planctomyces sp.
GACGATCATCAATGTCGTTCTGGTCCGATGGACGCAACTGACCAGGCTCCCCGGATAATGGATCTCGGACTATCGCACCGCACGCTCTTCCCATCATAACAGGTCCGAGCCGATCTGCGCACTGCAGCGGCTCTGTCGCGCACAGCTTGATCATCGGCCGGGCGGATGCAAGGATACCCGTATCACAGTCCAGTTTCCCTGCCCAGTTCCGGGATCTCCCACTTCGGCTCCGCTGGCCGCATCCGTTCGGCCAGAAGTCGGTTTCGAACGGGCCAGTCGAGAACGTCGGCCGTGCCTGATGACTATCCAACTGACTTCCAGCTCATTCCTGCAACTGCTTCACCGCAGCCGACTGCTGACTCGGGCCGGTCAGGAAATGCTGGCTGAGCGGCTGGCTGATCCATCGCTCAGCAACCTGACGGCCGGCGCGATTGCTGACTGGCTGGTTCAGAAAACCGTTCTCACACGCTGGCAGGCAGACAAGCTCCTGCAGGCGAAGCATCGCGGCTTCTTTCTCGGCCCTTACCGGCTGCAGTATCGGGTCGCCCGTGGTGGGATGAGCACAATCTATGCAGGTCAGCATGTCACAACCGGTGAGATTCATGCTTTGAAAGTGCTGCCCCCGACCCGGGTCGACCTGGCATCGTACCTGCCGCGGTTTCTGCGTGAGGCGGAGATCGCGAAAAAACTCCAGCACCCCAACATCGTGCGTGTGTTCGACGTCCACCTGGAATCAGACGGGGTCAATGACGTCCATTTCATGGCCATGGAACTGCTCCATGGACACGATCTGGCAGAGATTGTCCGGACCGAGGGTGCCCTGCCCTGCTTCGCCGCGGCTGACACCGTTCGTCAGGCAGCCACGGGACTGGCCTTCGCCCACGCTGCGGGGCTGGTCCACCGGGACATCAAGCCGGGAAATCTGTTCCGGACCACCGACGGAGTGATCCGCATCCTCGATCTGGGACTGGCACAGAACTTCGAGAGTAACGAAAGCCTGACCCGCGATTACAATGAACGAGTTCTCGGTACGGCCGATTATCTTTCACCAGAGCAGGCCGTCGACAGCCACACCGCTGATGCCCGGGCGGATCTCTACAGCCTCGGATGCACACTGTACTTTCTCCTGACCGGACAGCCGCCCTTCAACGAAGGTTCACTGATGCAGCGAATCCTCGCACATCAGTCGAAAGAACCCACTCCCGTCTCCTCCTTTCGCAGCGACGTACCGACAGATCTGCTGAGTATTCTCGAACGGATGATGCGCAAGGATCGCACACAGCGAATTCAGTCCTCCGCCGAGGTTGTGGATCTGCTGACCGCGTGGCTCAGAAAGCACCGTGATCGTGACGATCTGAAAATCCGCCCGCCACATCTGGTACCGACGGCCGAGCACAGAGCACTGACGGCGTCCGATCCTGGCCAGCCCAGCGCTCCGTCACTGACCGCATTTCCCTCGGCGTCACACAGCGGAGTCGACAAATCGTCGATATCATCCGCGGAGGCCGTCGACAGGAAAGCGACGGACTGCTCGCCGTTTCTCCCCGAATTTCTCGAGTTCCTGATGTTCCTTGATCACGAGTCCGGATCCGACTCGGTCATGACCCCGCAGGCGAGACGGCAACATCTGATCGCCATCAGCAGCACAATCCCCGGATCACCTTCGCTGGCAGCCGGGGAATTCCGGACGAAGACGCCAGATCGATTCACCGCACGCCCCGGTACTGGTGCTGCCGCCGCCCAATCCGCCGCCCAATCCGCCGACCGCAGCCACGGCGTCGGGGCTCCCGCGGCGACCGGCCGTGGCTCCCCGCGGCACCCAGGACTGCTGGCCGCCGCACTTCTGATCTGCGTGATCGCCCTGACGCTGATCTGGATGTTCCGGAGTGAAATTCTGGGAACTCTCCCCGGAACGGCGCCCCCGACAGATGCCGCCAGCGGACTCTGAAGCACTGAAAACGCATGCTGTTGCCTGGGCCACCCCCTCCACCCAGCGCCGTTAAGGATTTATCACGCGGAAGACGTTCGCCCCCCCTCGTCCGCCTTGTCGGCCACCTTCTCCCCCGAGTCCAGGCTCGCTGTACCCCAAAATTCGGCACCGACAACCCTTGCCGGACTCTGATTGACGTAGCCAGGGCGTTTCGGTTGGAGTCCTTCATTTTCTGAATTGCGCCGGGAAACAGCGGAGGTTGCTGCGAACCAGGAGTTGACTCACACCGGGACCGGATGAAGGGCCGCGCTGAGCGTCTCCGCAGTTGTCACGGAAGTTGTCACGAAACTGCTCGGAGACTCACCGTCATGCACGTCAAAACTCCATCGTCCGGTGCACGAGCAATGGCTGCGAGCGTCCTAATCGATTCCATCGAAGATTGCGCATGCTGACTCGGTTGATCCAGCGAAAAACGCGGTTGCTGCTGTTGCGATCGAGTACGAGTACGAGTGCCGCGATGCTGAGTACGAGTACGAGGAAAACCGAATTGCCGAATCCTGACGAAGCGGTCCACTGGAGCCGCGCATTTGGGCGGTTTTGCCTGAAGTCACGAAAACCGAGATGTGTGGTACAGCGAGCGAGTCCAGGGGAGAAGAGACATCACAAACGCAAAGAAAATACCCGAGGACATCCTTAACGGCGTAGCCCTCCACTCTTCCCCGGCCGAACAGCATGGCCGTTGATCTCAGTCAGCAAGTATCTCCATCCCCGTGTGACCACGACAACCACAGCGACAACTACAACGTCAACTATCGGCCTGAAACGTCACCCCAAACGTCCCACAGGGTTGCTTCGAGAGCGGCCGATATGCGGCGTCATCGCTCCTCGACGATAGTTGTCGCCTCGTCACTCTTCCTGGCATCTCGACCTCTCTCGAACCAACGCGGCCACGGAGGTCTTGTCAGGGGTTCTTAGACGGGGGCAAGGCAACGCGCAAATGCGCCCCGAGCGCCGATCTGAGTGCCAAAGCCGGAGGATTCCGTCCTGCGATTCCCGGCATCGCGCTACGCCACAGATCGTGAACGCCGACGCCGCATCTGATAGCCAGTCGCCATGAGAAGGAGAACCAGATTGCCACATATCAGCAGGATCCACCAGAGTCGCGGACGCCTGCTGTTCACACCGAGTGCAGCTAAGGAAAACTCGTCGTTGGAAAATTTGTCGACGGGCTGCAGTTCGGACACGACGGCATTTGTCCTCCGGAACAGCGGAGAATCGCCAATCTCTCCGGGCGAACTCCCCGCGTTCAGTTCATAGTAATGCTCAATCACGATGTGTGACGGTACACGGCCGAGGCCTTCGATCAACGAAGACTCCACGATGCCCCTGATCACCATTTCGGACGGCTCCCTCCAGAAACTCTCATACTGTTCGATCGCCCATTCCTTCGCTGTATTGAAGACAACGGTAGCGGTCCCCTTGCCCGGACGCCCGGGTACGATATCGTCGCTTAAGAAATTGAAGCTGACAACAACCAGCTCGGGCCGGGCGGGATGACGATATCCTGTCAGATACTGAAATCTTCATCGCTGAAGTTCCGGACCGATTCCGTCGTCGCCGACGCAGGTATACGTCGCGTCCACGAAACGCGTGATTCGATCGTCGTACAGAAGTGTCATGCTCCAATTCGGTTTGTCTGCCGTGAACGACACGGCGGCCGAAGGCGTATTGGCATTCAATACCTGGGCCGCTTCGCCAGGCGTTACGAGCGCTCCCTGTCCGGCGAATCCAGCATCCTGCTTTGATTCCGTTGCGCGGAAGATGACAGAATCGTCAAAACGAGAAAACGACTGGCGCTGCGAACCGCTGCCCGCCGCTCCTTTCTGGTAGGAATCGTCAATCAGGATACTCCCACGAATACGGCGGACGGCACTCTTGAGTTTCTCACATGCGGCAGGATACTCCGTTTCAAGAAGCTGTCGAATTTCCGCGTCATCTTTCCCGGCGGGGATTGGCGGAATTCGCGCAGAGCCCAGCTCGTGGACATCATCAGCGCACGCAATTGCCGATGGACCGAACAGCATCAGAAATGCTGCAGTCCACAACAGTCGACTTGAGAAAGAGGTCATACGCCGTCCGGACGTGTTTCTCACGTCTCCCAGAAGCCCTCGAACAGTTGCAGCGGAGCGAATGTCAGCCAAAACCGCAGTCGTCAAGGCCACAGCCAAAAACGCCTTACTCAAGCGTACTGTTACTTTCAGCGCCGATCAAGAAACAAACGCCCCGGAAGTGGAAGGAGAACCGGTAACTGTTCACAGGCCGGGGACTGGCCCTTTTTCCCGCTGGAAACGAATCGGGCGCGGGTGGCCGACTGCGACCCGGTCCAGACAGCCTCCGGGACAACATGCCGATCTGTTCGCAGACAACTCCTGTTGCTGCTCCGCACCGTCAATCGCATCCGACAGAACGCAGGAAAACCGCGAATTCGGAGTGGACATAAAGCCGGATCTTTCCCGAGGTGACCGATTTCATGCCACGCCGTTTTGTTGCTATTCTCCGGAGAAATGCGGTGGATCGTGTCGCGGTGACTCCTGTGATGCGGGGTGAAACATGTCGTTTGCCGGGTTGGAAAAGTCAGCAGTTGCTCCAGCTGTACTGGATGGGATTCTTGCTGCGCAGATTGCGGTCGCCTGGGCGGGAGAAGGCGGCGAAGCGAAACGCCTGGGCTGGTGGCGGACTGACATGGTCAGTGAATTTGGCGGGGAAGACCTGTTCAAAAGACTTCTCCCGGGCACCTGGCAATGGGCCGTGCTTCAGGGAGTTCGAGAAGCGGCGACCAGGTGCGATGCGGAAATGCGGGCACAATCGCATGACGCTGACCGGCTGGTGACGTTGTTCAGTCTGGGTTTCGCCATGGATGAGCGACTGGAAGACCGATTGCAGTTTCACAAACGCAGCGGCTGCGCTCCGGCAGCGGCGTTGCCGGTGCTGTCTGGGGTGATCTCTCCACATTGGGACCGTGGCGCGTTCGAAGACTGGACGAAGGCACACGGCAGAGTCTCGGTTGAGAAAGTGCCCGTGGGGCGTCGGCTGCGCGGTGAACAGCCGGAATCCATCGAATTGGCGACCGGGAACCTGATCGCCGCGCTTGTTCCATTGGCCGCTGAATACCCGATGCCGCACTATCGGAGGTCACTGTGACAAAGGTGGCTGCGGAAGTGACCAGATTCCATACTCGCCTGCTGAAATGCGATCTCTGCACTGACGAATGCCGAGCGTACTGGCAGCACGCATCTCAGGAGGGGTGCACCCCGGATCCGGAAACCGCGTTCTCGGAATACTGGTTCGGTGCTCGCAGTCTGCCGCGCGTTCGCATGCTCCTGGCAGCTCTGCGAGAACGATTCGACCTGTGGCCGGAAGCATTGGAGGTTCTGGCGGCATGGCCGTCGATGACCGTGGCCACTCGCCGCGCGATTTGTCACTGGCATCTGCAGCTCGCAGATCCGCTCTATCGCCAGTTTGCAGGTGTCTGTCTTCCTCAGCGACGCGCTGCAGGAAAGCTGGTGATTCGGCGAACGAGCGTGGTTCAGTGGATCGACCAGGTCTGCCCGGCACGCTGGCAGATTTCCACGCGGATTCAGTTTACTCGAAAACTCATTCATTCGGCCGAACAGGCCGGACTGCTTGTTGTCGGAGACGACGGCGTGGAAATCCAGACGATGCGTGTCGATGACGTCAGCCTCACGTACCTCATGTACCTGCTGCGATGCACTCAGTTTGCCGGCACCCTGCTGCAGAATCCATACGTGGCGTCGCTCGGGCTGGATGCTGATGAAATCGTCGCCCGCCTGCGCCGAATTCCGGCCATCGGGTTTCAGCGTCAGAGCGGACTGCAGGAGTTCAACTGGCAGTACGACTCGCTGGCACACTGGGCCAGGGCTGGCGGACTTCCTGCGTCAGGATCCGCCATCACCGGAGAAGTCGCATGAATGCAGCTCACTTCGACGCACCCGACGGAAGCAGACTTCAGCAAGCCATCAGCGATCTTCGTGCCGACCTGATTCGCGATGGCGGTCCGCAGATCAGCACCATGCGAAACTATCGGTTCGCCATCCTGCAATATGAACCACAGGAAGAATTCGCCCTGCGCGCCGAAGTGTGCCGGCTGGGAACGTCCCTGATCAGCAACGGCTGGGTGGTTCTGACCATCGACCTGCAGAAGCTGATGCTGGACCTGATTCGCCGGGAAGGGGAGCCGTTTGCCGCTCGACTGATCAGCATGGAAAAGCGACTCGACCGCAGGCGAGGACTGGCCATGCTGTCGGAAAAGATCAGTCACCTGATCGACGGACCCGACGGAATCGCCGGTGAATGCAGCCGCATGATTCAGCAGCACGCTCGGGAAAATCCCGATCAGGTGGATCGTTCCGTCGCATTGATTGCACGTGCCGGAGCACTCTATCCGTTCTATCGATCCTCGGCACTGCTCAGGCATCTGGACGGCAAAACGTCCAACGTCCCGGTGGTGCTGTTTTATCCAGGCACGCGTCAGGGACAGACGGGCCTGTCGTTCATGGGCATCCTGGATCCTGACAACGACTACCGCCCCCGCATTTATCCGAACTGACACCTGTTCCCGATAAAAACACAACCCGGCGCCGTTGAATTGATGATTCCGCCGGGGCTTCCAGTCTCAACTCCCAGCCATCATGCAAATCAAATCCCTGTTTGAATCCGACGTCACTCGCGACATTCCTCCCGTCGTGTATTTCCACGAACAGAGTCCGGCAAAGCTGGCGGACGAAGTCGGTGAATACATCGTCACGGGTGGCTGGCCGGCCGATCATCCCGGCAGGAAGCGAGTTCCCAACGGCATCCATGAGGGATACGTCCGCCTGCTGAACGCCATGGTCAGCGAGCTGAAGAAGCCCCACGGACCGGATTTGCCCAACATCTGGATCTCCGGTTTCTACGGCTCAGGAAAATCGAGCTTTGCCAAGCTGCTGGGCATGGCCCTGGACGGTGTGTCACTGGCCGACGGGACTTCATTGTCCGAAGTCTGGCTGAACCGAAACACATCTCCGCTGCGCCAGCAGATGGTCGACGCATGGAAGAACCTGCGATCCGTGATCGATCCCATTGCTGTCGTTTTTGATGTGGGCGGTGCCGCAAAGGACAACGAACATGTCCATGCCACCGTCATCCGGCAGGTTCAGGCGCGTCTGGGTTACTGTGCCACCGATGCCAACGTGGCGGATGCGGAACTGGACGTCGAACGCAAAGGTGACTGGCCGCGATTTCTGCAGACCGCTGAAGCGGCTCTCGGGGCGCCGTGGAGCAAACGCGTCACCGATCCTTTCGCTGAAGATCACTTTTCGCTCGTGATGCACCGGATGTACCCGGATCTGTTCGTTGACCCGATGAGCTGGTTCACCAGCCGGGCCGGAACGCACCGCCGCAATGAAAGCCCGTCCGACGCCGTCGCAGCGATTCGCGACATGGTCCGTTTTCGAAAACCCGGCGCGACGCTGTTTCTGGTGATCGACGAAGTGTCCCAGTACATTGTCTGGAACAAAGACCGCATTGATCGACTGCGAGCATTCGCCACCGAACTCGGGACGCAGCTGAAAGGCAAAGCCTGGCTGATCGCAATCGGCCAGCAACAAGTCGATCAGGGAGCCGACGACACGTTTCTGGTCTGGCTGAAAGACCGCTTCCCGGAAAAACTGCGAGTCCACCTGGCCCCGACCAATATTCGCGACGTGGTTCACAAACGACTGCTGAAAAAAAACAAGCAGGGCGAGGACGCACTGGCCGCACTCTTCGAAAAGCACCGCCCGGACCTCAAACTCTATGCCTATGGCTGCGAGAACGTGTCCGCCGAGGAATTCATCGAAGTCTATCCGATGGTTCCCGGACAGATCGACATGCTCCTGCAGATCACCAGCGCCCTGCGAACGCGATCCGGACGGTCGCAGGGAGACGACCAGGCGATTCGCGGACTCCTGCAACTCCTGGGTGAACTGTTCCGCTCGCAGCATCTGGCGGAAATGGACGTTCTGTCGCTGGTCACTCTGGATCAGGTCTACGACGTCCAGCAGTCCGCGCTCGACAGCGACGTTCAGAACAGCATGGCCCGCGTAATGGAACAATGCCGGAACGACACCAATCCGCTGCCGATCCGAGCTGCCAAAGCGGTGGCGATGCTGGAACTCATTCAGGAAACCGAACCCACCACCGCAAAGCTGGTCTCACAGTGCCTGTTCGACCGCATGGACCGTGGCAATCAGCTCGACATCGTCACGGAAGCCCTCGAAGAGCTGCGTCGCCGCAACCTGCTGGGCTATTCCGAAAAACAGGGCTACAAGATTCAATCGTCGGCCGGTGAAGAATGGGAACGCGACCGGCGCGAGATCTCCGTACCGCGTGACGAACGCTGCACCTTGATCATCGAGTCCCTGAAACATCTGCTCGCGGACCCGGAACGTCCCAGGCTGAAGGGTCGTCCGTTCCAGTGGGCAGGAAACTTCTCAGACGATCGGCGAATTCAGGATGTTCGCCTGCTGGATCCTCGCGATGACGCCGTCGTGCGAGTCGACTTCCGGTTTCTCACGAAGAGCGAACGCTCCGAATCCCTCTGGATCAGGCAAAGTGATGAGGCGTTCTTCAAAGACCGCATTGTCTGGGTCAGCGGCGATCATGACTCGGCCGAAGAAGTCGCCCGCGACCTGGCCCAGTCAAAGGGCATGGTCGCCAGATACGGAATGCGAAAAGACTCGCTGCCCAAACCGAAACAACTGCTGCTGCAGGACGAAGAGCATCGGTCGGAAGAACTGCTGGAGAAGCTGCAGGAAGCTGTTGCCGACGCATGGACGTCCGGCGTGATCTACTTCCGTGGTGCTGTGATTGAGAACCGGGACAGCACAAAGTCCTTTTCCAGACGACTCATCAATGCGTCCATCGAAGTGTTGCCAAAACTCTTCCATGCCTTCGATGCCACGACGCTGACACAGTCCGAATGGATGCCACTGCTGGACAAAGATCTGACAGGGCCGTCGACAAAACTCCTGTCAGACGAACTGGGCATTCTGGAACTCGACGGTGGCAAGTATGTGGCGTCCTGTGCCGGCAGTATTCCGCAACGCATCCTGACACAGATTGAAACCGAACAGGGACTGTCCGGCGGAAATCTGATGTCCATCTTCTGCGGACCGCCCTATGCCTATGCCCCGGACGTCGTCAGGGCGTGCGTGGCCGGGTTGCTGCGAGGCAACAAGATCAGGATTCAGACCGATGCGGGCCTGGACATTCAGGCCACTCGCGATGCCGGGGCCCGCGATGTCTTCGAGAAGGACCGTGAGTTCCGCAAAGCCAGCATTTTCCCGATGGGGGAAAGTGAAATCCCGCCGACCGACCGCGCTCGAATCTGCAAATTCTTCGAAGAACAGCTGGCAGAAAAGCTCGACCGCGAAAATGCCGAGATCGCCGATGCGGTGATGCGCCGATTTCCCGACGTCGCTCGCCGGTTGCGTGAAGCCCTGACGCAGCATGATCAGCTGCCTGACCGCAAAGAGCATCCCGCCCCGCTGGTCAGACTGCAGGAAGCTCTGGAACGCTGTCTGCGACAGATTCGCGAAACCGTTCCCACCGTGCGGGCCGTGAAAAAAGATCTGGACGTCCTGCGAGACGGCATCAAGCTGCTGAATGTCCTTTACGCGGAACTCACAGCGGAAGCCGTTCACAGTGTTCGAGAAGCCGCATTGGTGCGCGACCATGAACTCGCTCAGCTGCGACAGGCGGACGCACTGCCAGGTGATCGCAGAGAATCGGCCGATCTGATTACTTCACATCTGGACGCCAATCGGCCCTGGCGGGAAATCAGTGTTCTGCAGCAGTCCCTGCGAGACATCCGCGACGCTTATCAGATTGAACGCAGCCGACTATTGGAATGGCAGGGCCAGCAGATTGAAGCCGCCAGAAAGAAACTTCGTCAGCGTGACGGATTCAGCACGCTGACAGCCGAGAAATCTCACGGGCTGTTCAAGATTCTGGAAAGTGCCGCAGACAACACGACACATGCGGCCATCGCGCCGGCCTTGTCACAGCTGCAGGATCCGTTCACGCTGCGACTGCAGCGAGCGGAGGTGGAAGCCAACGAAAAGCTCGACAAGTTGCTGAGCGAAGGCGACAGGCCCTTGATCGTGCCGATGGACTTGTCATTGCACAATCGTGAAATCAGGACCGAAGCGGACGTGGAAGCCCTCGTGACGGAAATCCGTGAACGGCTGATGCAACAGGTGAAATCGGGGCAAAGGGTGAGGCTGTTATAGAAGAAGCCAATTCTGCATTTGACCCCAACGGGGTCGCACAACAAAGCCTGGGGTCGCCGTGAGAACGGCGCACCCCAGGAATCTAAACCACGACCCATCGAACCCCAACGGGGTTCCACAGAGCGCGCAACATTCGCGAGGCCATTGTGGAACCCCGTTGGGCAACGCTGTGAAGCATTTTCAGGCGGTGGAATTCCGTTGGAGTTGTTGAAGTTTTGTGCGGTGTTCGGTGGATATTTTTGTGACGTTGGGATCGCCGAGGGGTTTCTTGTCGGGGTTTTTGGGGCAGTA
>SYLK01000463.1 GCA_005809115.1 Planctomyces sp.
ATTCGACGGGGTCTTCGATCGTAACGATCTTGTCTTCGTCGTTCTTGATTTCGCTCAACGCCGCATATAACGTCGTCGTTTTGCCCGAACCTGTCGGCCCCGTCACCAGCACGATCCCGTGCGGCATCCGAATCAGCTCACGAAACTTCTCACACGTGTCGTTCTCCATCCCCACGCCGGAGAGCGAGAACTTCATGGCGTCCTTGTCCAGGACACGCATCACGACGCCTTCGCCATGCAGCATGGGAATGATCGACACGCGAATATCGACTTCACGGCCTGTCACGCGGAGTTTGATCCGGCCATCCTGCGGAACACGCTTCTCGGCAATATTCAGTCGCGCCATGATCTTCAGACGACTCAGAATGGCCGCCTGAAACCGATTCAGCTCCGGAGGCACGGGCTGGTTCTGCAGTACGCCGTCGATGCGGTAGCGGATCTTCATCCCCGCTGCCTGCGCCTCCATATGAATGTCACTCGCACGCGCATGCACGGCCTCCGTCAGAATGTCGTTCACCAGCCTGACGACCGAGGCCTGCTGCGCCATGGCCGCCGCTTCAGATTCCTCGAAACTCAGCTCGCCCAGAATCTCAATGTCCCCGCCCTCATCCTCTGCCGTCCGTGCCATCAGACCGTCCAGAGTCTGAGCCCCGACTCCCAGATGAGTCTTGATCAGTGTGGCTACTTCATGGGGCAGCGCCAGAGCAGTCGTGACAAACAGACCGGTCGCCGATGAAACCGCATCCGCCGCCTGAACGTCAAAGGGATTGCTCAGTACCACGCGGAGCGATGAGTCCGTCCGGTGGACCGGAAACAGGCCGTGACGATGGATCAGTCGAACCGGAAAATCGTCCAGAATCGACTTGTCAATCGACTCTTTTGACAAGTCCAGCACGGGCAGTGACAGTGACGCACCGATCGACTGCAGCGCCTGCAACTCCGTGCCAAAACTATACTCACTGGCAAATGACTGCAGCGAATTTCCGGCGGCAAGCAGTCGCTGCGCCAGTTCCAGGTCAGTCGCCGAGAGTCGGCGCACGGCCACAGCCTGCGCGGCCGACCGCGTGCGGTAAGCGATACTCATGAGTTTGTCCGCAGTTTGCCGAAGGTGGGATGTGTACGTCGGCAGGTGGGACACCGGTGGGATGACGCGCCAGACAGGGAACCTGAGCAGATGCGCCACATTGGTTCCCGCATTGTAGGCTCAACCGGTCACCGATTCAAGACGGGTCATTCTGCAGAACGCGATGCGGCAATACATTTTGCACATGTGTTCACACCCATAGCGCCGGCGATGGCCGGGTCACACGGGAGGTCGGCAGCCACCCATTCCGTCCGGCGATACCGGCCGGCGATGCCGGCCGGCGATGCCGGGCCCAGTTTGCGAGAACGGCTCGTCATGCCCGCAAGTCGGCGACAGTCTGAGCGGCGACAGACTGAGCGGCGATCAGCGAGCAGGGTCGGCGCGCGAAACAGCCCCCGAGACAATCACGGGGGCTGCAGGAAATCAGAAGAACGAGCCAATACCCGGACAGAAAAGCACCCGGAAACTGCTGGAGAGCCGCCGGCGGAACGGCGGCTTCACTCAGTGTAACTCTTAGGGCTCAAGGTTGAAGTTCAGTGTGACCGCCCCGCTGCCGGGTTTCAGGAACAGCTTTTCCTCGCATTCTTCCGTGCTGTATTTCTTCGGCAGTTTCTCGATCCGCTGCATCATCTCCGGGATCGGGTCCGGATCGTCGCCCTCAAGCTCACTGTTTTTGGGCATGACCAGTTCCCAGGAATGGAACACGAGCTGGTATTCACCACACAGCACCGCGTAATCCCCCCTGGCCTGGAACTTGCCGTCACGGACGGTGATCGGCTGCATCGGCCCAGACACAATGGGAATCAACTGAATGGCCCCATTCTTCACGGGCTCTCCGTTGAAAGACAGCGTACCATCCACGTCAACTTTTTCCGGCCCCGCGGGACCGCAACCTGCCAACAGCAGCATCGCAGCCAATACCAGACTGGTCCGGACGCGCGCAATCATCACAACTGATGCTCCTGAAAAAACGCCAGGCGATGGTAGTAAGATATCGTCTGGAAGCAAAAAAACGTCGAGCGCCCCTGCATGCTGCGGAGGCACTCGACGTCTGTATGTCGAAAATTCCGAATCAGAACTCGCCGACCACTTCACCGCCTGCGATCGTCGTCAGCGCGGACAGGGTGTTTCGATCCATGTTCTCGGAAAGGAATCGGACGGAACCGTCTGCCATCGCGAACTGAGCCCCGCCTGAGTGGAAACTGCCCGGCCCCGTAAACGGCGTGTCGTCATACGCCCAGCCAGAGAGTCTTGGGATCGACCTGAAGTTGGCATTGATCCCATTCACGGTCGTCAGTCCGCCGGCATAATTGCCCCACGGGTGCTGTCCCTTGCGACTGATGCGGACAGGAGGACTGACAGTGTTGTCCCAGTTTTCCTGGTTCCCAACATGTTCTGTGAACATCAACGTGTTTGAGGTGCCGTCAATGATATGACCAATCTTCACGCTGGAATTCAGGTAGAACATCCCGTCGAGCTTCGAGGGAAGGGTCGCGTGTCCTGGTCCAGTCATTGCCGAGCCGATCCACGTCGTCGTAATCCCCGCTCCTCGGCCGCTGTTGGCAATCCCCTGGTAGTGCCCACACCATGAATCCCCCTCACCCGCCGCGATCTTGGAATTCGGCACGGTGGCCCCGGTCCATTCCACGCCGTAGTCGAGCGGATTGCTGGGACACAGGTAATACGGAACCTTTTCCTGGGTCAACAGCCAGTTGTTTGCACGCGCAAAACCACAACGGCAGACGGACTTGTCCTGGTCGAACGCGTTGTACATGTTCGAATTCTCCAGGTACGGGAAGATTGCCACGTGGAGCGTGACCAACCCTCTTGGAGCACACTGACCGAACGGGAACGTTTCCTTGAACGTCTCGACATAATTGTGCAGGGCAATGGCGATCTGGTGCAAATTGTTCTTGCACTGAGTTCTTCGGGCTGCTTCGCGGGCAGACTGCACTGCCGGCAGCAAAAGCGCGATGAGAATTGCGATAATGGCGATGACCACGAGCAACTCAATCAGCGTGAATCCACGCTGCGGTGACGAAATATGGTTCTTCATGCAGACTTCTTCCTTTCACGAGCAACAAATTCAGGTACGGACTGCGCAACCGCGGACACTTTGAGTCCCCGCGCTCGGTTCGACGCGAGATTTTATCACATATTTCGGTCCAGTACCCCCCCCCCCCCCCCAAATATTTCAAAAAAATTGAAAGAAAGTCCCTCTGGATCGACTGGTCCAGCCACACAGACTGGTTTAGCCACTAGACTGGTCCAGCCAAACAGTCCGAGCAGTCGACGGAGTGTGGCCAGCCAACTGAGCGCCACGAACTTGGCGCTGTTCCGTTAATCCAGAACCTGCCTGATCGCCCGCATGGCACGCATTGCATTGGTCCGGCGAAGCGGCAAAAGCGTGATCCCGCGTGCCCGACTGGTGGATGCGGTCTGGTCCAGCCGCGCTATCAGCTCGGTGACTTCGTCCAGCAGACTCTGGGGCGCCTTGATGACGAGCGAGTTGGTGTCACGCTGCACTTCGATCGTCAGCAGCGGAGATGACGCCGCTGCGTTGATCTGCCGCATGACACTGGCCACAGAGGCCGGAACGCCGCTGGGAATATCAATCGTCTGCCGGGCTCCTCCGGCAACCAGCTCGGCACGGTAGGCGCCCCGCAGCACGGCTTCAATTCTCTGTGCATCGGAATACCGTATCGGAACCACCTGCGTTCGAAACGCGCGGCCGGAATCCGGCAGCTTTTCCGTATCCAGGACCTCCAGCAACTGCTCAATCCGCTCGCGATCCGCCCGACTGCCGTACACGATCAGTGCATTCATACGCGACTCGGGGACCAGCACGACCGAACCGAACGCCAGGATTCCCGCCCGACTTTCATACACGGACCGCAGGGTTCGCGCAATTTCGTCCGCCCCGGCGTTCCGCAGCTGAAATACGGCGAAGTCCCGATTGCGGTTCCCTCCGGGACTCGAAAATGCCGTCCTCAGCAGCGCTTCCATCTGATCCAGGGCCTCGAGATCGTCCGAGGCGATCGTAATTCGTCCGATTCCCCCAACGATCACGACGGCAGCAGGTTCTGTGGCAGAACGTTCTGTGGCAGGACGTTCTGTGGCAGGACGTTCTGTGGCAGGATTCTCGGGAACGGGCTCACTGCCGACGCCCGGTTTCTCGTTACCCTCAGATCCGGCGGATTCGGCTGAGACTTCGGCGACAGCGGATGCATCGCCGGGATCACCTGTGGTGATTGA
>SYLK01000464.1 GCA_005809115.1 Planctomyces sp.
CAGATCGGCCGCTCTCGAAACAACCCTGCGGGACGTTCGTGGTGACGTTTCAGGCCGCGTCGCTCGTCGGCGACGGGATGTCCCATCTTCTGCTCGCTCCTTGCCTGAGACCTCACCACAAACGTCGCGGCTCACGCAGGTTTTGTCAGGGGTTCTAAGTTTCATGCACCGCCCACCGTGTCGTCGGATGGGGGTGCCAAAGTCACCTATTGCCGTGACCCGGAAGGTGGGATTGTGGAACTGGTGCAGCTGCTGCCAAAAGTGGCTTTGGTCAGCCGCGAGTCTGTCTGAATTCTGTCTCGCAACGTGTCCTGGGAGGGCCACGAACCGTACGGAACATTCCTGTCCAATTATCGCCCTGCGCTTTATCGCCCTGCGCTCCGCGAGAGCGAGTTGCTTTGCCGAAGCGAAAGGCGCGCTGCTTTCGCGCAGCGAGACGCGACACTCGATTCCCGAACGACACGGAACTCCCGACGTCATAAACGAAGAATCTGAGAAAAATGAGGGACGAAGTGTGTCTGTCCCGGCTTTTTCAGGGCCTGTAACAAGAAAAGAACCATGCGAACCAGCCGAGTGAAACGACGATGGCGTGAAGGAAAACCCGTGCTGGCGACCGTCGCCCATTTCCATGATCCGCAGAGTGCCGAGCTGATCGGGCTGCTGGGCATCGACTGTCTCTGGATCGACCTCGAGCATCAGCCTCTGGGAATGAATCAGCTGGAGAACATGACTCGTGCGGCGCGCGTCAGCGATATGGATGTTATGGCACGTCCGGCCAGGGGCGAGTTCATGCGCATGGCGCGGCTGCTGGAGGCGGGGGCGTCAATCATCATGTACCCGCGGTGTGAAAGCGCCGAAGAGGCCGCGCAGATTGTCCGTGCCGGCAAGTTTCCTCCACTGGGAGTGCGCGGCATGTTCACAGCGTCTCCGGATAATCCGTACTGTATGACGCCGCTCACCGACTACCTGCGGCAGGCGAACGAGGAGACAGTACTGCTGGCGCAGATTGAATCACCGCACGCCGTGACTCAGGCCCGGGCGATCGCGGAAGTGGAGGGCATCGACATGCTGTTTTTCGGACCGGGCGATTTTTCGATGATGGCTGGAGTTCCCGGACAGTTCGACTCAGACGTCGTGCGTGGTGCCATGGCGGAAACGGCACTGCAGGCTCTCGCCGCGGGAAAGCGTTTCGGAACACTGGTCACGAACCTTGCTCAGGCACGTCGCGCACTCGATCTGGGCGCGTCGATCGTGGCCTACGGCGGAGATCTGCACTTCGTACGGCAGGCTGTGATTGACATGAAACGCGACTTCAGCGAACTGGGAATCGTATTCGGGGCCACGGCCACAGGGATTCCGGGCGAAGCCGCTGTGTAACCAGACCGTCCGGCGGCATCCGGTGGCGACAGACAGGACAACGGTATGCAATATCGCGCATTTGGCAAAACCGGATGGAAGGTATCAGCGATTGGCGCCGGCACCTGGGCAGCAACTGGGGGACGCAGGACGACCAGCAGTCGATCGCGGAACTCAACTGCAGAGCGGCAGACTTGCCGAAAATCTCACAGGAACTGGAGGGCGAACTGCGAAAGCATTACTGGCGCCGTTCATTCTGGTATGCCGGGAAGTGATCGATGAGTGGTCAGGTACTTCAGATAGGACTTCTGGGTTGTGGCGCGATCGCGCAGTACGCACACATCCCGGCGTTTGCCCGGGCTCGGCAGGTTCGCCTTGTGGCACTGTGTGAACGTGCGGAAGATCTGCTCGACGCGATGGGACGTCGGACCGGCGTCAGCAGACTCTATCCCCGGTATGACGATCTGCTGTCCGACCCGCAGGTGGAGGCCGTGCTGGTGGCGGTTCGTGATGAGCTGCATGTGGCGATGGCCATGCAGGCGCTGCGTGCCGGAAAACATGTGCTTGTCGAAAAACCCATGGGGCTTTCGTCGGGGGAGTGCAACGACCTGCTGCAGCTGGTGCAGCAGACCGGCCTGAAACTGCAGGTCGGCTCGAATAAGCGGCATGATCCCGGAGTGAGTTTTGCCCGGGATTTCATCGTCGAACGGGGGGGCGTGATCTTCTCCGTCTCCGGAATTTACCGCGACTCGATCTTTCGATCGGCCATGCAGGAAAGCTGCCTCGATCCGCTGATCAGGGGCACGCCCCCTGCCGCCGCGCTGGCCAGTGCCGCTCCGGACCCGCGAGCTGATCGCGAACAGTACAATCTGTGGACGCAGGGCGCTCATCTGTTCGACAACCTGCGTTTCCTTGCAGGTAACGTGACGGCCGTGACGGCCCAGGTGGCGCGCCTGTCCGGGCATTGTGCATGGCACGGATTGCTGGAACTGTCCGGAGGCGGACGTGGTCATTTTGAACTGGTCTGCAAATCCTGCGGTGACTGGTGGGAGCAGTATACTGTCTATGGCGAAACCGCGAGCGTGGATGTGCAGGTGAGCCTTCCATTTTATCATCGTCCGGCCCAGGTGCGCGCATTCGACGGACAGTCGCAGCAGTGGTCGCATCCCCTGGGCGGACACAGTAACGCGTATGTCAACCAGCTGGAACATTTCGCCGACTCAGTGCTGAATGACCACCCCACCAGCCCTGACGCAGCCGACGGCATGGCTGCTGTGAAGTTGCTGGAAGCGGTTTCGCAGTCCATCCGCTCCGGCACGCGGGTGCAATTGGCCTGAATGGAGACAATTCGAACGGACAGCCGCTGCAATTCGCGGGCAAAGAGCTGCTATGTGTGAATGATGATTTTACCAAAAGCGCATACCGGTAGCGCGACCGAAATGTCGGTTTTAAAAAAATGGATCGGGGAAAGGAAGCGGTGAAGACGGGTGGCTCATCTCTGACGGATCGATGA
>SYLK01000465.1 GCA_005809115.1 Planctomyces sp.
CACATCAGGGGCTGAGAAACTTCTCGCCCGTCAGGGAATTTTGCAAACAGATGCGTGACTTGACCGAATTCTCCGGATATCATGGTTTGCACCAGCTTGTCGTTCACCCAGGTTTCGCGATCCCCACCGGGCCGGTGAGGGTGGGAATCCCTTCGGGGAAATGCCCTCATTCGTTTCTTGGACGACGGAAATGAACACTGGAACTCAGACCGTGGAGCACGGAACTGCCACTTGGCGGGTCGATGCTCCTGTGGCTGTGCGGGCTACACGCCGCTCGATCGAACGCATCCCGATTGATGCCATCACGATCAGGAACGAGTGGTATGCCAGCGTCAAGCACTGGATGTCGTTCCCAGTTGCAGTTGTGCTGCTGGTTGCGCTCGCTCCGGTGATTGCGATTGCGGCTCTGGCTGTCAGGCTGACGTCCCGGGGGCCGGCGTTCTATCGGCAGACCCGAGTTGGCCGGAATGGTCAGCTGTCTTCCATCTTCAAGCTGCGGACCATGGTGCAGGACGCCGAAGCCGGGATCGGGGCCGTCTGGTCGGATCCCGATTATGATCCGCGAATCACGCTCCTGGGAAGGCTGTTACGAAAAACTCATGTTGACGAGTTTCCACAGCTGCTGAACGTCCTTCAGGGACATATGGACCTGATTGGTCCTCGCCCGGAACGGCCGGAGATGATCGAGAAACTGCGGCTGCTGATTCCGCACTACACTGAACGGCTGCATGTGCGCCCGGGAATCAGCGGTCTGGCCCAGCTGCTGGTGGGGGCGGAAAGAACCCCCGAGGACACTGAGCGGAAGGTGCAGCATGACCTGTTTTACATCCACCACCTGAGTTTCCTGCTGGATCTGAAGATCGTTTTTTACACGGTGACGCACTTTGCGAAGGAATTCTTCGCCATTTTTCTCGCCGCACTCGCGTTGCCCAGTTCCGTCCACATCGAGCAGTCTTTCATCGATCCTCGCAAAGAACGCGCTGGTGCAGGGGCAGACCAGCCCGCTGTGGCCACCAGAGAATTGCACTGAACCACGAGACATCCGCCAGCCACGTGCCTGACAGGAATGAATCACCCGACCGTGATGGACACCGCCCACCGCCGGGGCGTGATTAACAACCGGGCGATGGACGTACCGGCATTTTCTGCCTGCTTCCTTTCGTCCGGTAATTCCGCACTTGCAGTTATGGAATGCCGGGCCAGAATGCCGAAGAAAGACCTGGTGCCGTAATCTTCCCGAAGGCCGGCACGAACGTGCCGACAGTGATTTTGAAGCGGGACGGACTAAGAACCACTGACAAAACCTCCGTGGCCGCGTTGTTTCGAGGGTGGTCGAGATGCACGGAAGAGTGACGAGGCGACACATGTCGTCGAGGTGCGATGACGCCGCAGGTTTTGTCAGGGGTTCTTAGTTCGAACAGCATTCTCGTGCTGAGGACGTGAAAAATGTCGCGCAGTTCCTTCATCACGACGTGTTTTGTACTCCTGTGCACGCTGAGTGTCTCCGGTGGACTGTCGGCTCAGGGACCGTCATTGAAACGGTCTGAGCGGCCAGTGACAAGTCCTTACCTGAACCTGCTGAATCGAGGAAACAACAATTTCTCTGATCCGGGTCTGAATTATTATCGCAACGTGCGGCCAGAGCAGGAATGGCGGCAGGGTCTGCAGAAACAGGACAAAGAACTGCAGTCTCTGTCACAGCGTTTCAGCCAGTCTCAAACTGCTGCCAGCGATGCTCAGGCGGCGAAATCAATCCGCTCCACCTTGACAACGACCGGCCATCCCACGTCTTTCCAGAACAGCGGCGGGTATTTCGGGCGTCGTCGGTAATCTGCGTCGTCGGTAATCTGCGTCGTCGATAATCTGCGTCGCGAACATCATCAGTTCGCCGTTTCGGCATGACTCGGACATTCCTCGTTAGTCGCGACGGGACGCTGCCCCAACTGCGTTGATCAGCACGCTGGCACGGATTCTGTCATTGCTGCGTGGCAGACAGGTTTCCCCGACGAATTCTCCGCATCTGCCAATATCGGGTTGTGGCGTGCCCAGCCCTGGAATATTGTATCGTGGTCGCACGAGGTCTGACTCAGAACTCACCTCAGGCAGTTGTTTCGACCGCACGGGCCGGTCCTGACCGCTCACATGAGTCGATCAGTCTGGTTGTGGCCGTGCGTGTTTCTCGGGAAAATGTGCCTGTCCCCCTCCTTTGCCCGTGAACGGTTACGTCCCCCCTTTCAATCTGCTTCCACCGGGCCGACATGAATCAGAGACGCTCATCGCGCAGCCGGCGGCGGTTTCGACTGACGATTGCCACTCTGGCGTTCGGAATTGCGGTCGGAGTGCTGCTCACCAGCCTGCTCATGCTGCTCTGGTCACGGCCTGCGAATTCCGTCCGCGGCGAGCAGTTGCTGGAAGCGGCGACGACAGCAGAAGAACAGGGTGATATTCAGGCTGCCGTGCGGTACCTGGACGAGTATCTGGAGAAAAATCCTCGCCCGGACGTCATGCGCCGCCTGGCACGACTCCTGCAGACGCGTCTGGAAGAGACACCCTCTGTACCAACCGATTCAGCCCGCCAGGCCTTTGATGCGCAGTGTCGTCGACTGGCCACGCTCTACGAACGCATCCTGATCCGCGACCCGACGCCTGACCCGGACCTGCGCCGCAATCTCGTCATGCTCTCGCTCTGGCTGGGAAATTATCGCGCCGCAGAGGTCCATCTGGTTGAGCTGCTGCGGGTGTCACCCGGCGATGCGGCACTGCATGTCATGCTCGGGCGGTCGCGCATGGAGCTGGGAAACTATTCAGACGCGGCCCGGGATTATCTGGCGGCCCTCCAATTCAATCCGGCCCTGGTTGAAGCCGTACTGGCCCTGGCCGACCTGATTCTCGATCATTCTCGTTCCGTGCCTCTTTCGGAGATCGATCCGAAATATACGCCGGATTCGCAGCCGATCGAGATCGTCGTGCGACTGTTCGACCAGTTCCTGTCTCGGATCCCGGCGGCGGACCGACCGTACGCGGCGCTGGCGGAATTTCTCGCACACCGCAATCAGACTCGCGAATCACGCGAATACCTCAGTCGGGCGCTGGGGGAAACGCCTGGCGACCCGGATGTTGTCGCGCAGACCAGCCGCGTGGAGCTGGAAGACATGATGGCCGCGGAGCTTCCGGAAGACGCGCGCATGAAGCAGTTGCAGCGGATCCGGGATCAGGTCGCCGCCGGGCTGCGCACCGCGCCGGAGCATGTCGACCTGCTGGCGGTTCAGTCGGAACTGCTGGTGAACCTCGGCGAGAACGAAGCGGCGGAACAGAGTCTGCTGCAGCTGCGCGATCTGACTCGCGCTGCTGCCGCACGAACCTTCCGCGATCAGTTCTCGGATTCCCGTCCGGAGACGGCGCTGCGTGGTCTATTGAGCACCGAGGAGCAGGCGGTCTGGATGCTGGGTAATCTGCGACTGGAAAACGCCGAGCAGAAAACACGGGTCACTGAGAAAGAGCTGCAGGAGATTCGCGACGATATTCAGTTCCTGCGGGACCGAGACGCCGCGCCAGGCATGCTCGATTTTCTCACAGGTCGTCTGCAGCTGATTGAAGGGAACTGGAGTGCCGCCCGGGACAGCCTTGAAGCGGCCAGAATGAGACTTTCGGGCGAGCGAGGAATGATTCGCGAGATCGACTGGAGACTGGCCGACGCGAATCTGAAACTCCTGAATCCCGATCGGGCCATCGCTGCCCTGCAGCAGGGGGTGACCGAGGAGCCGACCTGGCTGGACGGCCGCATTCGATTCGTCCAGCTGCTGATGGCCGTACGTCGCCTGGAAGACGCCAGGGCCGAGGCCGTTGCCATCCCTTCACCCGAGCGTGAAGTCCTGACGGCTGAAATTCTGCTGGCGATGAAGAAAAAGAAAGAGCCGCCAGCACCCGAGGTTCCCGGACTGCTGCGCAATGCCGCGGAACGCGATGCGGATGATCTGGATGTGTCGCTGCTCTCAGCCCGCGCCCTGCACGACGCCGGCCGCACAGACGAGGCCGCTGTGCTGCTGGAGGAACTACGGCTCCGCCCTGATGCCGACGCACGGATCTGGCTGGAACTGGCGCGGCAGTCCTCGACGCGGAACGACGTCGCCCCGCAGGAACGAACCCAGCAGTCGCTGCAGTGGCTGGATCAGGCAGCCGCACGTTTCGGTCGCAGTTTCGAGATTGAAGCCGCACGGGTTGCGATCATCGAGCGCGAACTTCCGCCAGACGGCGCGGAACTGCTGGCTCAGGTGGAATCGCGACTGCCCGAAAGAACCGCAGCCGAGGGAGCCGCACTGACATACCGCATCGCAGATGCCTACCGCGGTCTCGGGAAATCGACGGACGCAGCGCGCGTTCTGACTGCCCTGGCCGATCGGCAGCCGAGCGACCTGTATTCGCGTCATCAGCTGGCCGAAGCTGCCCGCAGCGAGGGGAATCTCGAGGAATACCAGACCCGACTGGCGGAAATCGAACGGATCGAAGGTCCGCGCGGCCCAGTCGCTGCGGCTCTTAACACCGGAGTTGGTGCGTCCCGATCATCCGCCGATGATGCGTCTCCACCCGACGCTGTTTCCGTAACGGCCGGAGTCCATTTTTAAGTCCCGCCGCGTTCCGCGGCCCTCGGGGGCGACGCGGCCGTCGGGGCCGATGCGACTGACGCGGCCGACGCGACTGACGCGGCCGTCGCGACTGACGGGGGCGTCGCGACTGACGGGGGGGACCGGGGCGCGGGTAGCGTCGCATCCCGCAGCGTCGCAGCCCGCAGCGCAGGGCCTTCGGTGGCAGGACTGGCCGGCGGCAGTCTGATACGGCCACGCCGGGAGAACGTTGTGGAGACCGGGCCGCGAGTGTCATCGGTCAGCAGTGCCGGCCGGCACATGATCGAGGGAGCGCTGCCAAAGCCCGGGGTCGCGGACATCCCGATTTCCCCGCTGCCGGAAACGTCGCGGGTGATGTCGTCCTGGTCGTCCGGTGCTGACTGGCAGACCGGCGGGAACTCGCGTTCGATTCTGATGTACTGGGGCGGGGCCATCGTGGCGCTGCTGGCGGTCGCGTATTTTGCTGTGGATCGGATTGAAACGTTCGACGGCCTTTCGATCGCCGGACTGATCGGACTTGGGCTGCTGGGAGTCGGCATCTGGACCGTGGTCTACGTTACGCTCGAAACTCTGCGGCTGATTTAGAACCCCTGACAAAACCTGCGTGGAACAAACTGCGAAAAACGCCGGGCGAAATGAAATATTCGCGTTGGTGGTGGACGATGATTTCATGCAGCACTTTTACGGTCAAAACGAAACATTCAGGTCCAGCCGCTGTCACACACCGGCGTGATTCCGGTCAGGGGGCGCTGCGCTTCCATGACCAGAAAATTTGTTCAACTGATTCTTTGGCCGGTCCTTGCAGGATCGCGGAAACCGGAATGCGGAGGAAGCCATTGTCAGATCGGCCTGTGCCAGGTAGCATCTCGGGGGCAACGGGGTTTCTCGGCGCGGAGCCGAGACAGCCAGCTGTTCCGTAGTCTGGCTGGTTGCGGTGCGGATGATGTCTCTCGATCCACGATCCCAGGGCGGAAAACTGTGATGTCAGACGCGACAGTTGACGGGGAATTGAATCCACCTCGCGCTGCGCTGGCGAGTCTGTTCCCACTGCCGCTGTCGGATTTTGAATATTACATGTTCGTCGACGATCGGCCGACGCACCCAATGGTGTTTGTGGTTGCGGTTGACGTGGCCGGAACTCTGTCCCGCGGCGCATTCGAAACGGCGGTCAGCGCGGCACTGGCAGTTCATCCGTTGTTCAGCTGCCGCATCGCGCGCGTTGCGCGTCGGGGCTGGTGCTGGGTCGCTGATCCGCAGTCCGCTGCAGACATCCGCTGGACCGAGATTCCGGAACCGCAGTCGGGGGAACGGGAAGCAGTCTCAGCTGTTGCGGCGGAGTGGCCCGACATCCCGATCCAGGCGCTGGACCTGCAGCGTCACAGCGGACTGCTGATCGAGGTGATGCATCGTCGTCTGTGTGGCAGGATCGTTTTTCATCTGCACCATTCGTGTTGCGACGGGATCGGCGCGCTGGAGTTCGTGGGCGAGATTCTGGCCCGCTACGGTCAGCAGACGGCGGCCGAAGCGGAATCACGGCCCGAGTTTGAGCCGCCCTGTGTCCAGAAGCTGCGGGATCGGGACACGATGGACACGGGACCGGCGGTGACACAGCGGCATCGCCGGTCGGTGAAGCGGGTGATCGGCAAAGTGCGGAGGCTGCTGCTGCGACGGCCGTTGCCGCTGCGGCCGCTGAGCGCGGAATCCAGATCGTCGGCAGCCCCCGTGCCGGCTCGTGCGATCCAGTCGCGGATGCTGCCGCGATCGGTCAGTCGAGGTCTGCGAGCCCTGGCAGCGCGCCAGTCCGTTTCAGTAAACGATCTGCTGATTCGGGAGATGCTGCTGCAGATTCTGGACTGGAATCAGCGGGCGGGCGAAGTTCCGAGTGATTCCTGGCTGCGGGTTTCGGTCCCCGTGAGTATGCGAACGGCTCAGCACGAACGAATGCCGGCCACAAATATCGTGAGCTACGCCTTTGTGACGCGGCGAGTTTCCGAGTGTCGGAATCCGGAAGAGCTGCTGGCGTCGATTCATCGGCAGACCAGCGACGTGCTGTATCACCGGGAGGGCATCGTTGCCCTCAGGTTCCTGCATTTCCTCCGCCTGATCCCCGGCGCAATGAAGCTGGTGCTGGGGTTCAAATCGTGTTTTTGTACGGTTGTGCTGGCCAACGTGGGTGACCTCCGCAAGCGATTTTCAGGGCGCATGCCGTTGCAGCGGAATCTGTGGGTTGCCGGCAATCTGACAGTGGAAGGGATCTGCGGTGTGGCACCGGTCAGACAGAACACGCGGGCGGCCGTCACGATCGGCGAATATGGCGGCCATTTGTGTGTCCATCTGCGGACGGATGCCACTGTCATCAGCCGCGACGACACGGAACGGTTTCTGGCCGAGTATTCCGAGCGGCTTGTGCGACTTGCGGCCGATCGGCATGCAGGATTTTCCGCGACCTCCCCGTAAAAGCCTCTGACACAACCGGTCCTTAGCTCCTGCTTTCCGGCGAAAACGCCGGAGAAAAACGACCGGGGAAGCGTGCCTGTCTCGATTTGCGCGCCGATTTGCGCGTCCCTGTCCCGGATGCGTCAGGGCCTGTAAGGAACTCGAGCATCGCAGCGTCTTCACCTCACCATGACGCGCACCGCTCCCGGTCGGGCAATTTCAAAGGATGTAACAGCAGGGCGGCACGCGGAATTCCTCGCGGAAATCTGGCCTGCCAATCGCTCGAACTGCGGTCGGCGGATATGATACCAGCTGTCGGTGTGGACCTGCAGGATTCATGGTCAGGAGCGATCGCGATGCCGGGGCGTCTGATCCGGAGCGTTCGCTGGTGAGAGTTCCGGAGACCGTCGGTGCAAGATTCCATTCATCAGGATTCAACAGACAGCGAATCCGGCAGCAATCCGGGAAACGGGCCGCCGGATCCGGCAGCGTGGGTCGACAGTCACGGTGATTACCTCTATCGCTACGCATTCTCGCGCCTGCGAGACGCGAATGCGGCCGAGGAAGTCGTGCAGGAGACGTTTCTGGCCGGCATTCGGTTTCTGGATCGCTACAGCGGTCGGGGAAGCGAGCGAGCCTGGCTGCTGGTAATCCTGAAACGCAAACTGGTGGATCATGTCCGCATGCGAGCCCGGTTTGACCGCGACGGATTGACCAGCGACGGCAGTGACCCCACGGAGCAACTGTTCACGTC
>SYLK01000466.1 GCA_005809115.1 Planctomyces sp.
GAGTCGTCAGACGTTGGCGCTCCTGATTCGGTGCGTCGTCTGTTTCGGATGGATCACGCTTTCTTCACAGTGCGGCCTGACGTCCGAAAAGTCCCCTGAACCAGTGATGGTCGAGACCCGAACGGCGTCACCACTGGGAACGACCGGGGTCAGCGTCAACGGCCGCATTCAGCCGCGCGGACTTCCAGCCCGATACTGGTTCGAATATGGAGCCTCGACGCGGTATGGCCAGACAACGCCACCGCGGGATCTGCCGCCTCGGCTGGCTGCGTACTATCTCGAGAGCTGGGATCAGACGTCCGCGGGCTGGCTCGGTGGCATGTCGGGCGAAGACCTGCAGCACCACAGCGAGGGAGGCAACCCCGGCGGATTCGTGCGATTTTCGGAGCCCAGCGGTGATGATCTCAATCATGCCGATGGGATCGGGATACTTCATCTGACTTCCTGGTTTTATCCCGGAACACATCCCAGTGAAACCGGTTTCATGGGCTCGCTGTCAGCGGGTGATCCGGATTTTCGTGATGCCCTGGTCAGTATTTCCGTGCGCGGAGACCATTTCGTCCCGAACGGCGCGGAACTTGTCTGGTGGACGCAGAGCGATAATGACATCTCGCAGCAACTCACCGCCGACTGGCGTCGGGCCAACTGGGCATTTACCGCGTTCAGCCTGAATGATGCCCTCGCGTCAGGGAAGTGGGAAAAGGTCGTATATCAGCTGACGAATGACACCAGCCACTGGACCTACGGCGGAAACAATCTGGAACAGGGACGGCCGCACTATGCCTACAATTCGATCAGCAGTTCACTCGAACATCTCAACTGCAACTTTTTTCACCTGCTTGCGTTCGTCGATCCGGATCAGCCGCCGACGGGCTCCGTCGACCTGGACGAATTCCTCCTGACGTATCGTAACCGATCGCTGGTGTTTCCCGGGAATGGCGGCAGTCTGGTGGCATCGCCGGACGGGGCGTCAGAAGACACCGGGCGCATCACGGACGGCTGGCGACATGGCATCGACCGGATGTGGCAGAGCGGCCGCAACCCAGCGTTGCCTCAGGAATTTACCTGGGAGTTCATTTCGCCGGTAACGATCGACGCCGTCCAGATCCATCAGCATACAGAGTGGCCGTCACGTGACATTCAGGTGCTGACCTCGGCTGATGGCGTGGCATGGCAGCCACTGATCGAGGAAGTGATGCCGCAGAGTTCTCCCGGAGGTCCGAACTTTGCCTTTGTACTGAAGCACAATCTCGGCCGGGCAGCGCGATTTGCAAAGCTGCGAGTCGCGTCAGGATATCGGACAGAGCACTGGGGGCTGGGAGAAGTCGAGATGTTTGGTTCCGGCGCGGTGATGGCAACCGAAGACAGCTGGAACTATGTCAATGCGGACCTCACTGGCCTTCAGCCGGGAGAAGTCTGCCACTATCGCCTCGTCGCCGAGAATTCCATTGGCCGGTTTGAGGGAATGGATCTCATCTGCAGAGTCCCGGCAGACGCGATCCCGCACGTTGTGATTGGCCCAGCCCACCGAACGACGGCCGATTCTGCGACAGTGACGGGCAGGCTGACGCCGATGGGCCTTCGGACCAGTTTCCGCTTCGAATACGGCATCGACACGCGTTACGGCGCGACAACGCCGCTGCAGTATGCTGGCGTACAGATGACTCCACGGCACACAGCGGCACGCCTGGAGGGCCTGAAACCGAATACCACGTATCATTACCGCCTGATCGGTCTGAACGAAAAAGGCTCGGGTATCTCTGAAGACGCCACGTTCATGACTTCAGGTTCTGACTGAGTCAGGATTCCCGGGATGCCGGGCTCAGAGCTTGACTCGTCCCGGTGCTGCTATCAAGATCACTGCGGCAGCGGCGGAGTTTCCTGCAGAAGTGCTGCTCGCTTCTGCAGGTCCGTTCGGAACAGCCACAGGCCGTGGAAATGCGGGGAATCCGATGCGGAGTGTCGGGAACAGACAGATTCGTTTCTTGTTCGCACTGTGTGTGTGCCTCATAACGGGTACTTCCGAGTCGGCGCCGGGTGGCGAAGACCGTGCCCGCGCGCATTTCGAGCGATTCGTCCGTCCTGTATTTGTCGAGCGCTGCCACAAGTGCCACGCTGGTGAAACTCACAAGGGCGGATTGCGACTGGACGGTTCCTCCGGTCTGAAGCGGGGTGGCGAATCGGGAGCGGCCGTCGTGCCGGGGTCTCCGGACGTCAGTCTGCTGATTCAGGCGGTTCGGCACGAGCAGGGCCTGAGGATGCCGCCTGATGGCAGACTCTCGGAACGTCAGATCAGTGACATCGCGCAGTGGATCCGGGAGGGGGCTCACTGGCCGGAGTCCGATTCCGCGGATCCGCCGCGGGCTGCGCCGCCGACAGCGGTACGCCCGTTGACACCGGATGATGCGGAGGTGTCAGGTTCGCTCAGTCTCTGGCTTCGCGCAGACACACTGACGCTCAGTGACGGCGACGCTCTGGCTGTCTGGCCGGACAGCAGTGTGCATCACCGTGACCTGTCGGCGGCGACGGACGGTGTGGCGCACGACGGACGCGTCCCACGATTCACTCCGCCACGATACGTCCGAGAGAGTTTCCTCGGGCGTCGCCCGGCCGTGAGGTTCCAAATCACGTCCGGATTGACCCGTCGACCCGGAGATTCATTCGATTCGTTCGCAGAAACTTCATTTTCGATCGTCGCTGTGCTGCAGTTGCCACCTCACAGTGTGGCTTCCGGAAACCAGAATCTGGTGGGCTTCAGTCTTAATCCCGTTGTCGACAGGGGCACCGCAGTGCGGCAGGCTGCTGTGGTGGCTGTGAACAGAGACAACGAGTGCCGATTGTCGTACGTCACCTCGCAGGGGACCTCGGCGAAGATCCTGGATGGTTCGCTGGGTTCGCTTTCCGGGCAGCCGATGATTCTGACAATCATCAGATCAGTGGCTGCCGCGGCGCCGCAGACTCAGTTTTTTATCAATGGACAGTCTGTGGCGATGGTGCGTGACCAGGACCTGTCGCATGCTGATGTGCGTTCTGCGCTGCCGTATTCAGCCGACTTGCCGTATTCAGCCGACTTGCCGGATGCTGGTGTCTGGCTGGGGCGAGCCGTGCAGAGTCTGGCAGGATTTCAGGGCGAATTGGGGGAGTTGCTGATTTACTCACAGGACTTGTCGGAATTCCAGCGGCGGAGTGTGGAAGCCCACCTGGCCGACAAATTCTGGATTGTGGCTGGCGGCGCGGAGGATCTGGCGGGAATTCCCGTTCTGACACCGGAAGAGCGTGCATTCTGGGCGTATCAGCCTGTCCGCGACCCGCCACTGCCGCCGGTCCGGGACGACGCATGGGTTCAGTCGCCGGTAGACCGATTCATCCTGTCGCGACTCGAACAGATGGAGCTTTCCCCGGCACAATCGGCCGATCGGCTGACACTTCTGAGGCGAGTCACGTTTGACCTGACGGGTCTGCCTCCGACTCCGGGCGATGCTGTGGCGTATCTGAGCGACACGACACCGACAGCGTTCGAACGTGTCGTGGATCGGCTGCTGCAGTCGCCCCACTACGGTGAGCGCTGGGCTCGGCACTGGCTGGATATGGTGAGATATGCGGAATCCACTGCGAACGATGCCAACGCGGTCATGCGGTTTGCGTATCGCTACCGCAACTACGTGATCGATGCACTGAACAGCGACATGCCGTATGACCAGTTCATTGAGGAGCAGCTGGCGGGAGATCTGCTGCCGCAGAGTGAAGATCCGGAGACGGTGGCGCGTCGGATCATCGCCACCGGCTACCTGATGATCGGTCCGAGGGCTCTGGCGGAGACGGACAAGGAGCAGTCCCGACTGGATATCGTGGATGACCAGATCGACGTGACGGGCCGCACCTTTCTGGGACTGACTCTGGCCTGTGCCAGGTGCCACGATCACAAGTTTGATGCGATTCGCGCTGTGGACTACTACGCGCTGTGGACTACTACGCGCTGGCGGGCATTTTTCGCAGCACGGAACCGTTCCAGAACGAAGTTCGCAACGCCTCAATGTGGTGGGAGTATCCGGTCCCGGCGGGCTCGGGACGCGATCCGATCATTGTGATGGCTCCGAAGGAAGCGTTGCCACGGCATCTGCGCGTGCACCTGCGTGGCAACCGCTTCACACCTGGTCAGCTCGTGCGTCGTGGCCCCGTGCAGGTGGTGGATGAAGCCGCGTTTCCCGCCGGAGACCGTGCTGACCGGCCGGATTTCTCTGTAAACGACAGTGGCCGCCTGGCACTGGCACGATGGATTGCCAGTCCCCGAAACCCGCTGACGGCACGGGTCATGGTGAATCGCATCTGGCAGCACCATTTCGGCCGCGGACTGGTCGGCACCAGCGACAACTTCGGTGCGCGGGGAGACCGCCCCACGCATCCGGAGCTGCTGGACTGGCTGGCGGCGCGATTCATCGAGAGCGGCTGGAGCATTCGGGCCGTGCATCGCCTGGTGCTCAGTTCGGCCACATGGCAGCAGCAGAGCCAGCAGCATCCGGCTGCCCGCCAGGGGGATCCTGACGGACGCTGGCTTTCATTCGTGCCGCGGCGGCGGCTGTCCGCCGAAGAACTCCGCGACGCCGTCCTGGCGGTCAGCGGTCGGCTGGATGACTCCGTCGGCGGGAATGCCAGCGGCGAGTTTCTGTGGGGTGAAGCCGAGGATATCAGAGCCATGATTCGGCCGAATCGAGTGCCTGCCGACCATCCGTGGTATACCAGTTTTACCGGACGCAGTATCTATCTTCCGATCGTGCGGAACATTCTGCCGGACGTTCTGAACCTGTTTGATGCGGCCGACCCCAATGGTGTGACGGCCGTCAGAAATGACACGACCGTGCCTGGTCAGTCGTTGTTCCTGCTGAACAGTGAGTTTCTTCGGGAGCAGGCACGGAATTTTGCCGCGCGGCTGCAGGCAACAGGCGATACCGCGGTTCCTGACGTATTTACGGCGAAGGTTGATCGGGCACTGCGGCTGGTGACGGGCCGCGGTGCTTCCGCAGACGATGTGTCCGAGGCGCGTCGGTTCATCTCGGACTACCAGTCCCATTCGGTTCTGGCAGGGCGAGCCGAAGCGGAGCGTGTGGCGCTTGCATGGCAGAGCTACTGTCAGGCGCTGCTGTGCAGCAATGACTTTATCTACGTCGAATAGCAGGAACCACCGTGCGATGTCTGATGCTCTGATTTCTCGGCGTGCGGCGCTCAGCGGGGCGGCCTGCGGGTTTGGTCATGTGGCCCTGCTGGGCCTGCTGGCGGGCGAGGGACATGCGGCGGCGGCAGCGGATGACAGCCCACTGGTGGCACGGTCGCCGCATTTCCCGGCGACTGCAAAACGGGTCGTATTCCTGTTTATGCATGGCGGCGTGTCGCACGTGGATACATTCGACCATAAGCCGAAGCTGGCGGCGATGAACGGACAGCCGTTGCCGATTGCCAAACCGCAGTTCGAATTTGCTCAGACCGGTAATCTTCTGGCGTCGCCCTGGAAGTTTCGGCCCTGCGGCGAGTGTGGAATCGAAGTCAGTCGCCTGTTTCCCGAGATCGGAGCCCTGGTCGATGACATCTGTGTGATCCGCTCGATGAACGGAGGCGATCAGGTATCGCACGGCCCGGCGCTGCTGAACATCAACACGGGGAGCGGAGTCTTTGCGCGACCCAGTCTCGGGGCCTGGACTCTGTATGGCCTTGGCACCGCAAACCAGAACCTCCCGGGATACATCAGTCTCAGTCCTTCGCTGTACCACGGTGGTGCTCAGAACTACGGATCGGCGTTTTTGCCCGCCAGTTTTCAGGGCACGCGCATCGGTGACGGCAGCACCAGCTTCACCGAAGCGCGACTTTCAAACCTGGCCGCGGGGGACCACCCGGCCTTGCAGCGGCTGCAACTCGACCTGCTGGCACAGCGCAATCAGAATCATCTGCGTCGCGTGGGCCATGATCCGCGTCTGGAGGCCAGGATTCATGCGTTCGAGATGAGTTTCCGGATGCAGGCCGAGGCACCGCAGGTCATGGACATCGGGCAGGAAACCCGCGAGACGCAGGAGGCCTACGGCGTTGGTCAGGAACCATTCGACGAATATGCGCGTCAGTGCCTGCTCGCACGCCGTTGCCTCGAAGCGGGAGTACGGTTTGTGCAGGTGAATTACAGCTATCCACGGAACTACTGGGACGCGCACGGTGATCTTCGCAGGAATCACAGCAGCAATGCTCTCAAGGTCGATCGGCCGGTGGCGGCGCTGCTGCGAGATCTGAAGTCGCGTGGCCTGCTGGAAGACACTCTCGTGATTTTTGGTACCGAGTTCGGGCGGACGCCGGCAGCTCAGGGAACCAACGGTCGCGACCACCATCCGCATGCCTTCAGTGTCTGGCTGGCCGGAGGTGGAGTGCGCGGCGGAACGGCCTATGGCAGCACGGATGAATTCGGCTACTATGTTGTGGACCGGAAAGTTTCGATGCCCGACTTTCACGCCACCATCCTGCACCTGCTGGGACTCGATCATACACGACTTACCTGGCGCCATGCGGGACGCGACTATCGCCTGACAGATGTGGAAGGCAGTGTCGTGACCGGCATTCTCGCCTGAGCAGCGTTGCTGCCTGCAGCGAAGCCGTGGTTTTCCTGCGTTTCCTGAGAGCGATGCCCCGCATCGCCACCGGGGATGCCCGATTTTCGGGTGTTCGTCAATGTGCCCCTGGAATTGCTGTCATCGCGAGATGGGGCTGCGTTCTTCAGTTGCAGTCTGACTGAATCCTGCTAAAGTGATCCAGGACATCCCCAGTATGGGGCGCATTCCACACTGGTTTACGGTATCCTGCGTGATCGCTCGAAGGACGGCAGCATGGCTCTGCGACGGAAAGCCACCTCTGGGAAATCTCGCCGCGCTCCGGCAAAGCGGCTGCCGGAATTCCTGCAGGTCGCGAAGCGACGCCCGTTCACCGTCTTCCTGGTCGTTGACGATCAGGAAGCTCGCGCCGCGCTGGCCGGGTCGCTGCGAAAGCACAAACTGGACGTGCGAGAATACATGACAGGCCGGGAGTTTCTGATCGACTATCGCAAGCCAGCCGTCGGCATCCTGCTGGCCGATATTCGGTTGCGCGGGATGACATGGGAAAAGCTGCTGTCGGAATCACAGACGAAACGAATTGCACTGCCGATCGTATTCATCGCCGGGCATGCAGACTCCCCGGCGGCTGTTCGGGCAGTGCGATCTGGTGCCTTTGATTTCGTGACCCGGCTCGGCACGGACAGCGAAATCCTGCCCGTCCTGATGCGCGCGTACAGCGCCCACTATGACGTTGATCCGGAAGCCGGCACGGAAGAACTGGATGCCGCGATTCAGGGGGTCGCTCGTATTTCGAAGCGCGAGCATCAAGTGCTGCGGCTGGTCTGTGAGGGACACTCCAGCCGTGAGATTGCTGCTGATCTGGGAATCAGCAACAAGACGGTGGAGGCCCATCGGGCACGCATCAATGCCAGACTGAGGACGCGCACCGTGTCTCAGATTCTCCGCGTTTACCTCGCGTTCGTGCACCCTGAGGACTGACGCACAACGGTCACAGGGTGGACTTGTCCGCCGGAGCTGACGACCAGCAGTCGGAATCATCGTCCTGCAGCTGCATTGCAGAGCCGGGAAGATTATCATACTCCGTGGCTCTGCCTCCCCGGTGATCGTCCGGGGCTCGGACGCCAGCGTCGGATGAGGATCTCTCAGTGGTGTGTGGCGGCAATCGTGGAGAATACGGTCTGCTGCCCGAAAATTCTGCGGCCGGAGAATGGTGCCTGATGCCTGGCTTCTCTTGCGTCTTCCTGTCACTGGTCACTGCCGTCGTCACTGGCGGAGCGACCGTTGTTCGCCTGAGACTCCGGCAGCGACCGCTGCGGCCATCTGCCATGCTGCGGCCGGTCATGCTGGGTGTATCGGCTCTGTGTGCAGGTCTTGCTCCGGGCGGGATTGAACTGGCTGGCGGGAACGAGCGCGTGGAGTTCTTTGAGCAGAAAATCCGCCCGCTCCTCGAACGGCACTGCAGTGCCTGTCACAGTTCAGACACCCGGCAGAGCGGTGGGCTCGTGCTCGATTCGAAACATGGCTGGACGAATGGTGGAGACAGTGGACCAGCTATTCTTCCTGGTGACCCTGCAGGCAGCCTGTTGATTCGGGCCGTGCAATGGAACAACGAAGCGCTGAAAATGCCACCCGAGGATGCCGGAGGCAAGCTGGCCGACGCCCAGATCCGTGATCTGGAAGTCGGGATCCGGCAGGGGGCATTTGATCCCCGGACGGAACCTCGCGGAACCGGAATCACCCGGAGCTGGGAGGAGACGTTTGCCGGTCGCCGGGACTGGTGGAGTCTGCAGCCCGTGAGAAATCCGGCGATCCCGGAAACCGACGATTCGGACTGGTCGCAACATGCCGTCGATCGCTTTCTCCGGGTGA
>SYLK01000467.1 GCA_005809115.1 Planctomyces sp.
CCGCCCAGCCGCAACTGCCGCAGGAAATCTGGCCGACACCCGACACCGGGACGAACGATCCGCTTCAAATTCAGCACACGCCGATTCACCCGGTCGATGCATTCGTGCTGCAGCGGCTCAGTCGCACCGGGCTTCAGCCAGCGCCGCCGGCTCCACGAAACACCCTGGCACGCCGACTGTCGTTTGACCTGACAGGACTACCTCCCCGTCCTGAGGATGTCACTGCCTTCGAATCGGATCCGGCTCCGGACGCCTATGAATCGCTGGTGGATCGACTGCTCCGGTCGGAACATTTTGGTGAACGGATGGCGATCTGGTGGCTGGACGCCGCGCGCTACGCAGATACCGACGGGTTTCAGGGCGATGCCGATCGTACGAACTGGCCGTGGCGGGACTGGGTCGTGTCAGCCTTCAATGCGAACATGCCGTTTGATCAGTTTACAATTGAGCAGTTCGCGGGGGATCTGCTGCCGGAATGCACTCCTGAACAGCGTCTGGCGACTGCCTTTCATCGAAATCATATGACAAACGGGGAAGGCGGACGAGACCCGGAAGAATCGCGCATTGACTACGTGATCGATCGCGTGAATACGGTGGGGACTGTCTGGCTGGGCGTCACACTGGGCTGCTGCCAGTGCCATTCGCACAAGTACGATCCGGTGTCCCAGGCCGACTATTATTCTGTGTTCGCGTTCTTCGATTCGATTGACGAGGACGGCAAAGCCGGTCGCGGAGCTGGGCCGTACCTGAACTACGAGTCTCCCTTCGCAGAGCGCGCCGTCAATGAGGCACAGATTCACCGGGACCGCCTGCGGCAAACGGAAGACAAAACGCGGCAGGCGGCGAAACAGCCGTTTCTCGACTGGCTTCGTCGGCAGCAGGCGGAATGGCGGAATGCCCCTCACCCGGATGCTGCGACCGGACAGCCCGCGGTCGGTATCGCCCGGTCCGTCTGGCAGCCAGTGACCGAGGGAACATTGGAATCGACTGAAGGGTCTGTCCTGACGATGGAACCTGACGGAACAATTCAGTCGAGCGGCCCTGATCCCGTGCAGGACGACTTCCGCGTGATCGCCCCCGTTTCACTGCCTCGAGTCACGGGGATCCGGCTGGAAGTTCTGCCGCACGCGAGTCATACCCGCGGGAGCCACTCGCGAGGTCCCGGCGGATACTTCATTCTGACCGACGTCAAAGTTCAGGTTCGCCGACAGGGCAGCGCACAGGTCCGCGAAGTGGCCGTCAGCCGCGCCATCGCGGACGCGGCTGACGACCCCGGGAAATATGAAGGTTACGGGAGCATCCAGCATGTGCTGGACGACGATCCCCGCAATGGCTGGAGCGCCCGGGACTCAGGTCCACTGGAACCGCGCATAGCAATACTGGCCCTGACAGCGCCGCTTCAGCTGGACTCCGATGAACGGCTGGTGGTGGAACTCCGTCATCGGTCGACTCGCGGCAATGCCAGCATCGGTCGCTTTCGGGTGTCTCTGACGCAGCACGCCGGTCCCGCTGTCAACAGCCTCGGCCCGGCTCCACTTGAACAACTGGCAGCACTCGATGATCCCGACCCGGCTCGGCTGGCGCCGGAACTGCGAGAACGCCTGCGGGACGAGTTTCTGGCCGATTTCAGCCCATTGAAACAGGCGATCCGGAATGCCGAAACGGCGCAGCGCCAACTGGACGAAGCCACTGCCTCACGCTGGGTCGATGTGATGGTGCTGGCGGAACGAAGCCCGGCACGCGTCACCCGAATCCTGCGACGTGGCGTCTGGGATCAGAAGGGCGATCAGGTCCTGCCCGGCGTCCCGGCCGCAATCGCTCCGTTCCCCGCAGAGGCACCGCCGGATCGGCTGGGTCTCGCCAGATGGCTTGTCTCGCGACAGAATCCCCTGACGGCGCGGGTGCTGGTGAATCACATCTGGCAGCTGCTGTTTGGTGCCGGACTCGTCAGGACCCCGGATGACTTTGGCGTGCAGGGAGAAGCCCCGACCCACCCGGAGCTGCTGGACTGGCTGGCCGTGGATCTGATGGACCACGGCTGGGATCTCAGACGCCTGATCCGGACGATCGTGACCAGCCAGACGTATCGGCAGTCGTCCGCCGTCACGGCGGAGTTGCGTGAGCGGGATCCGGAAAATCGGCTTCTGGCGCGGGGAGCCCGGTTCCGTCTGCCCAGCTGGATGCTGCGTGACGCCGCACTGCAGGCATCGGGCCTGCTGAATCCTGCCATCGGAGGACCGCCGGTCCGGCCTTATCAGCCGGAGGGAGTCTGGGAAGAAATGTTCATGGGCCGCTTTCACTACGAGCCCCATGAAGGAGTGGCGCAGTACCGCAGAACCCTGTACGCTTTCTGGCGTCGCGCCGTCGCTCCGACGTTTCTGTTCGATGCGGCGCAGCGCCGCGTGTGTGAAGTTCGACTGCCCCGCACGAATACGCCCCTGCAGGCTCTGACGATGCTGAATGACCTGAGTTACCTGGAGTCCTCTCTGGCACTCGCGCAGCGTACCTTCCGGCAGCATTCCGAACCGGCCGGTCAGATCACTGAAATCGCTCGACGGGTGCTGCAGCGTTGTCCGACTCCGGATGAGCTGACCGTGCTGCTCCGGGAATACGACGCAGCCCGCAGCTGGTACCGCCTGCACCCCGACGAGGCTGCCGAGCTGCTGCAGAGTGCATCGCGGAACCTGTCGTACACGGATATCCCGCAGAACACCGTCAGTGAGGATCCCGAACCACGGGCTCGCGTGGCCAGCCTCCTGCTCGTGGCCAGTCTGGTGCTGAATCTGGATGAGGCCATGACTCATGAATAGGACTGGGCATTCCGAGGCGGGCACTGTCTCTCCGGATCTTTCGGCTGTGAAACGTCGCCAGTTTCTGAATCTTGCAGCCGGTTTCAGTCCCGGGGCGGCAGCACTGGCCCTGATGCTGAACGAAGCCTGCTCCGCAGATGTCGGCACGCCGGAGCATCATCGCGACCGACCGGCCGCGTTCGATGGTCCGGCCGCCCCGCTGCCACACCGGAAGCCCCCTGCCCGGCGCGTCGTGTTTCTGACTCAGTCGGGTGGTCCCTCG
>SYLK01000042.1 GCA_005809115.1 Planctomyces sp.
ACCAGACAATTTGTTCAACTTATTTTTTGGCCGGTCCTTACCGGGGCGGTCTTCCCTGCAGCCAGAGGCACGCTGCGTGCCAGACCGGTGCCACAGCTGCGGTGCGACAGTTGCGGTGCCGCCGCCGACTGACTTAGACTTCCCGCGTGCAGCGGTGTGATGGATGCCGCTGCCTGCGTCTGCTGCCGCTGTGCCGTGTCTCGCTCACGACTTCGGCGCGGCAGCCGTGTTCGGCCACCGGAGCGACCAGACTGGCGGCCCGAGGTGGGCAGGTGTGCCCGGACCCGCCAGCGGCGGGACTCAGCAGCGGGAACACTCACAGTAAACATGATTCATGAAGCAATGTTCTGAACCGGACGGTCCCGAGCCCCGAGCTGACCGTCAGTGCGGCACTTCACTTCCTCTGTCCCTCAGCGATCGCAGCAGCCCGTACGCGGCACCGGCCGACAGTGAAGAAATTCACGCGCCAGCTTCGCTGCTCAAGCCATTGTTGTACGGAATCTGCTGGCTGACAGACTTCGCGGCGTTCGTCGTCGTGTTTGCCGTTTCCCGCGGCCTGGCGGAAGCGAATTCGGAATCCTGGTATCTGGGACTGGTTGGAGCAGGCCTGTCCTTCAGCTCGGGGATTGGCAGTCTGTCGGGTGGCTGGCTGGCGCACCGATTTGACGGCCGGGTGGTGTTTCTGGCGGGCGCGGGGCTGATGCAGGTCAGCATTCTGGCGTGCAGTCTGAGCGACCTGACTCGCCCGTGGTTTCTGCCGTTTTACTGGCTGCTGGGAATCGCGCTGGGATTGCTGTACCCGCCCCTGATCGGCTGGCTGAATCAGGGTGAGGATATCCAGGGCAACCGCAGAGGCGTCAGTCGGACGCTGATCCTGGTCTGCGTGGCGTGGAATCTGGGAATGATGGGTGGCCAGCTGGCGGCGGGCACGCTGTTCTCAGCCGGCGCGGCCTGGACCTATGGTGCGGCACTGCTGAGTGGAGCCCTCAACATTGTGGTGGCCGTGTTTGCGGTCAGACAGGTGCGCCCAACGGTTGTCACCGGTGTCACGGGTGGTCGTCCCGATGCTTCCATGGCTGCCCTCGCTTCAGCCTTCAAGCGGCTTAGCTGGATCGCGAATCTGGGGGGGATGTTCGGTGGCAGCATGGTAATCCATCTGTTGCCGGATCTGGCGGTGACAATCGGCGTACCGGCAGATGCGCACGGCCAGATGCTGGCATGCTGGCGGGCAGTCATCATTGCCACCTATCTGGTGATGCACAATGTTGCTTTCTGGCACTATCGCCACAGCACCGCCGTCGCATCGCAGGTTCTCGCCGCGACGGGGCTCCTGGTGATCGCCAGTGCTGAATCCGGACTGACTCTGCGGATTGGACTGTCTCTGCTGGGTCAGCTGGTGGGATACAATTATTTCTCCGGATTGTTCTACAGCACGGTCGGCAGCGACAACGAACGTCGCGCACTGGCGGCCGGAATTCATGAAGCCACGCTGGCAGCGGGAATGGCGATCGGAACACTTGTCGGCGGCTGGCTGGGAACTGTTGTCGACCAGCGTCTGCCGTATACGGTCGCAGCCTTCGTGCTGCTCATCCTGATCGCGGTTCAGGCTGCTGCATGGTATCGCTGGGTGCGCCCGCTGCGGGGCAACGCCGACCGGCAGTCCTGAGGCGGTCAGGCGTCAGGAATCTGCTCCGCTGGCCGGCTCTGTCGGCACCGGGAGTGCTGCCAGTTCCTCCGCAATCACGGAATTCAGTGTTGCCTCCAGATCCTGCAGAACGTCGGCCACCAGGGCACCATCCATCACACGATGATCATAGGCCAGCGTGACGCGGCAACAGCCCTGTTCGTCCAGCGGCCCGAAAGTGAGGCAGCCAGTCTGGATCGCCGGCGGGATCTGAATCTCGGCGCCGCGCCCGGCGAGCGTTGAGAGGAAGAATGTCCCCAGTCGCTTCGCGCGTGCCCCGGCAGCGATGTGAATATTCCACCACCAGATCATGCGCCGCAGCGCTGTCGGGACACGGGCCAGTTGCCATTGTCGACTGAAGATCAGATGCACCGGCTGTGTGCAGTAGCCGTCGAGAACTCGCTGGATGTCCGCCAGTGACCGATTCTCCGGCTCGTTGAATCGGCCCCAGAAAAGCCACGGCTCGTCGTCCACGCAGCGCTGGATCGTCAGCATCCCGACACTGACCGGATTCTGGTACAGGTGAGCCCAGGGCCAGCAGTACCATGTCTGCCGCAGCTGCGGAAAGCGCACTGCCGTCAGCCCGTAGGCTTTCAAAAAGATGGCTGGCCACGAAATTCGGATTCTGCAGCTGCGACGCGATCCCGCCACGGTGCGGAGGTTCATGCGCCGGTCATGTCCACATAACGGAATCTGCCGGCTGAAATACAACAGGTCCCACGACAACCGACGACTTCGAGGCACGGCGAATCGCCGTCCGTTCCGCTGATCTTCCATGACTGCTCACACCACCTGCTCACGAAATCCGACTGCATCATCGGCAACTGCTGCACTGCGCGCCCGGCGTTTGGACACATGTGGTGCCGCCACGGTCCGAAATCA
>SYLK01000468.1 GCA_005809115.1 Planctomyces sp.
CCGCGACGGACCGTATACAGGATCGGGTGGAATTGTTCATAATGCCGGGGCACCGGATGTGGCGCCTGAGTCACGAAACAAACGAATTTTCAGCCAATGGAACTCTGAGAGACGAATGATGAAGACGGTTGTTCTCATGCGCCACGCGAAGGCGAAGCCTCAGGAATCGGCGGAGCGAGATTTTGATCGTCGCCTGACACATGAAGGGCGGCGGATTGCACGGCTGACTGCGCAGCAGCTGTCGGACGCCGGAATCGCGATCGATCGCGTGATCGTCTCGGCAGCACGGCGAACGGCGGAAACCGGGCAGATCGTGGCCGCAGCCGTCTGTCCGGATGCTCCGCTGCTGGCACTGGAGGAACTTTTTCATGCGCCGGCCGAAGGATATGCGGCATCCATCCGCGAGCAGGCGGACGCCGCGGATGAAACAGTCCTGGTCGTGGGTCATAATCCCGGGATCGGTGAACTCATGAGTCTGTGGGCCGAGACTCCTCTGGCGGTGTCGCCGGCGACGGCCGCGGTATTTCGCTTTGACGTTTCCGACTGGGCCCGGCTGCCGCTGCGTGATCGGCTGCGTGGCTGCCTCGACCTTCTGATCTCCCATGGCGTCAGAGTGTCACCGGACTGACACCTGATTCCGGTCGGCTCGTCGGGCAACGTGAGAGGCCATGAACATGTCTGACATCTTTGATCCCGGCTCAGCGGACGCTGACACTGACGAGACTGTAGCGGCACTGGCGCTGTCACTGGCGCCGGGAGTGGGTCCGAAGCTGCAGACGGTCCTGGTGCAACATTTCGGATCGCCGCGACAGGTGCTGGCTCAGTCATACGACGCACTCCTGGCTGTCCCGGGGATTGGAGAAAAGGTGGCCCGCAGCCTGGCGGGGCCGGAGCTGCTGGCTGCAGGTGCGGCACTCCACCAGCAGTGCCGGCAACAGCACATCATGCTGCTGCGAGGAAATCAGCCCGGGTTTCCGCGGCGGCTGCGGGAAATCTGTGATCCGCCGGCAGTGATCTACTGCCGAGGCTCACTGCTGCCACAGGATGACCTGGCAATTGCCATCGTTGGTTCGCGTCGCTGCACGCTCTACGGACGGCGGCAGGCAGAACGACTGGCGGGAGGGCTGGCCCGTGCCGGTTTCACGATCGTCAGCGGACTTGCCCGCGGCATTGATGCGGCAGCACACTGTGGCGCTTTGAACGCCGGTGGACGGACTCTGGCGGTGATGGCCAGCGGAGTGCTCGACATTTATCCGCCGGAACATTCTGATCTGGCCGGGGACATTTCCCGGCAGGGGGCTCTGATCAGCGAAATGCCGCCGGATCAGAAACCAAAGCCCGGTCTGTTTCCGCAGCGCAACCGGATCATCAGCGGCATGTGCCTCGGGGTGATCGTGGTGGAAGCCACACGCACCTCCGGATCGCTCTACACAGCGCGCCACGGGCTGGAGCAGGGTCGCGAAGTGTTCGCAGTCCCCGGCAACATTGACAGCATCGCCAGCGAGGGCTGCCACGCCCTGATCCGCGACGGTGTGACGCTGATTCGGGGTGCCGATGACGTTCTGGCCGAACTGGGGCCGCTGGCCACACCCGCCTGCCCGTCAGCCGATGTGACAGTGCATCATCCGCGGGAACTGGTCCTGAACGCGATCGAGTCAGAAATCCTGAACTGCATCAGTTCCGCCGCCGTGCACGTCGATGACATCGTGAGGTCAACTCAGCTCGACTCGTCCCGCGTGCTGGCGACACTGACAGTGCTGGAAATGCGACGATTCGTCCGCCGCCTCCCCGGTAACCTGTTCGTGCGACAGTAACCGTTCACGGGCCGGCCATGATCCGGCCAGCCGCTGAGGACCACGCCGTCAGGACGAGCTGCGATGAATCCGCGGTCTCAGGGCAAGGGCTGAACCAGGCAGACGCGGTGTTCCACAAATCCGGTACGAGGTTCGATTTCGCTGCGCTTCCAGTCTCCGAAGGCTGTGGCAGGCAGGGTCCAGTGAACCCTTTTGACGGCATCCACCAGAAACACCTGAACGCGGTTCTGGTCCTTTTCCGGATAGTGCCAGTCGGAATTGGCCACGAGCAGTCGACCATCCGGCAACTCCAGAAATCCGGCCGCATAGATCATCGGAAACGACGGAGCGGCATCGTCTTTTGTGAATGACCAGACCTTCTTTCCGGACGCATCAAACCGAGCCAGCCCGAATCCGCCGGTACAGAGCGTCTGACCGTCCGCGAGGCGTCTGGCCATCACGGGCAGGCCATCCACCGGGAAGGACTGGATCGTCCTGCCATCACGCGAAATCTCCAGAAAACGTTCTTCCGCACGCAGCGCGACCAGGTAGTGACCTTCCGGCGTCAGACGCATCGAGTTGTACCGTGTGTGATCGGTACCTTTCGCGGAAACCGGAATCCGATGCAGAATTGCACCGGTTCCCGACTCCAGTTCCAGAATCGCCTGCTCGCTGCTGTTCAGCACAGCCACTCGTCCGTCAGGCAGCGGGACACAGGTCTTGACTTCGGTCATGCCGGGCACGCGGTATTCCCAGACCGTCTGCTTTTCCGAGTCGACCTCCCGAACATACCGATGCGTGGCATACAGGAAGTGACCGTTCGGCAGGCTGCAGCCGTCATAGACCAGGTCGTCATACTCCACCCAGCCCTGTCCCTGATAGGGTGTGGGGTTGTAAGCCCAGGAGCAGCTGCCATCCGGTTCGACGACATATAACCCTTCGCTGGCCACCAGCAGGTACCGCTGCAGTGGTGCCGCTGCAGCAGAGGCTGTCTGATCATCGGCTGCACGGGCGGCCCCGGGCGAAAGCAGAGCGGCCGCGGTGATCAGCAGGATCAGCAGGGCACGAGCCCGCAGCATCGGGAGAGGACAGAGTTGAAAGTCGGACATCATGTGAGGATTTCTTTTACCACGCGGCCATGTACGTCGGTCAGACGCATGTCGCGACCGCCGAAGCGGAAGGTCAACTGTTCGTGGTCCAGGCCGAGCTGATGCAGGATCGTGGCATGGACGTCGTGAATATCCAGCCGGTTCTCCACCGCGCTCATTCCCATTTCGTCGGTGGCGCCGTAAGTGATGCCGCCCCGAATGCCTCCGCCGGCCATCCAGATGGTATATCCACTGACGTGGTGGTCGCGGCCGTCATCGCCGGAACTATGCGGTGTCCGCCCCATTTCACCAGCCCACACCACGACGGTTTCCTCCAGCAGTCCCCGCTGCCTGAGGTCGGTAATCAGCGCGGCAACCGGCTGGTCGGTAATCCGGGCGTTTTCGGCATGACGCAGTTTCAGTTCGCCGTGCTGATCCCAGGGCGAGTTGTTGCCGTGCGTATTCGGGCAGGTCACTTCCACAAACCGGACACCGGCTTCCACGAGCCGCCGGGCTCGCAGGCACTGCAGTGAATAGAATCGTTCGTACTCGTTCTCGCGGTCCGCACCGTACAGGTTCAGCGTCGCCGGGGTCTCTCCCGACACGTCGCACAATTCCGGGACCAGCGTCTGCATATGCGCGGCCGTCTCGTAGTTGTGGATCGCTGACTCGATGGCGTCTGACCCGCCCAGAGACAGTGCCGTGGCCGCATCCTGATCACGCAGAAAGTCGAGTTTGGCGCGCTGGAGATCGGCGGGATCAGCCGGGACGATGTTGTCAACCGGAATCCCTTTGGCCCGCACCATCGTCGCCTGGTGCGTCGCCGGCAGGAACGCATTCGCAAAGTTCTGAAATCCGCCGTTGGGGATCCAGTCGTTATTCAGCAGCACATATCCCGGCAACTGCTCATTCTCGGTGCCCAGGCCGTAGGACAGCCACGAGCCGATACTGGGCGCGGCTCCGATCGATCGGCCCGTGTGCAGCAGAAGTGACTGTGCACCATGCAGAGGACTCTCGCCAAACATCGAGCGAATCACGCAGAGTTCGTCGACGACGCGGGCGACCCGCGGAAACAGATCACTGACCCACAGGCCGGAATCACCATGCTGGCGAAATGGCCAGGGACACTTCAGCCATTTGCGATTCGCACTTGTCCCCTGAGACAACACATCGGCGCGCCACTTTGCCGGCTGGCCATGGCGTTTATCGAGTTCCGGCTTTGGATCAAACGTGTCAACGTGCGAGGGTCCACCGTCCATGAACAGGAAGACCACGTGTTTCGCCCGCGGCGCAAAATGCGTTGCGGCCCGCCGCATTTCTAGCGCTGCGGCGCGGTTCGCCAGACCGGCAAACGCCAGCCAGCCGAATCCCAGCCCGGTCCGCCGCAGAAAGTCGCGGCGACTGGTCGCCGGCACGTCGCAACCGGGACAATTCCCGCCGGCATGCATGAATCCCGTTTCAGCGGACATAAATAAATTCCTTCAGATTGAAGATGGCGTGTGCCACATCCTGCCAGGCGGGCTGACAAGTCATCAGCGAATTTGTATCGGCACCCCGCAGCTCCGCCGCCCGAGTCAGCAGAGTCATCAGTCTGGCTGTTTCATCGGTTCGGGGCGGACGTGAAAATGCTGCCTGAAACATTCGATTGAGCCGATTCTCCGCCGAAACCTCGCCGTCCGGCAACACCGTTTCGCTCCACCGTTTCGCCATCGCGATCACAAACGGATCGTTCAGCAGCGCCAGCGCCTGATCCGGCACGTTCGTCACATCCCGTCGACCCGTCGTCAGTTTCGGTATCGGCTGATTGAACAGCGCCATCAGCCGCGGTGGTTCCATCAGCGTCATTTTCGTATACAGGCTGCGGCGACCGTCGCCGTCCAGCGGACCGCTGAACAGACGCTTGGCGGCATCCTGCGCCGTACGATAAGGATTGATCGGTGGTCCCGAGATGGTCCTGTCAAGCCGCCCGGACACAAACAACATCGCGTCACGAATCCCTTCGGCTTCCAGTCGGCGCATCGGCAGATGATGCAGCAGACGGTTCTCCGGATCGACCTGCGCAGCTGCCGCGGCGACGACACTGTCCTGCCGCCACGCTGCCGTCGACACCAGCCGACGAATCAACTGCTTCAGAGACCAGCCATCCCGCATGAAGCGATCGGCGAGATAATCCAGCAGCGCGGGATGCGATGGCCGCTCGCCCAGATGACCAAAATCGTCGGGCGTGCGGACGAGCCCGGTTCCGTACAGATGCTGCCAGACGCGGTTGACGAAGACTCGCGCCGTCAGCGGGTTCCGGTCGCTCACCACGCTCTCGGCAAACTCCAGACGACCACTGGCAGATGATCCGGCGAGGTCTGCCGGCCCCCCCAGAAGGCTGAGATTTCCCCGAGGCACTTCCTCGCCAAAATCCGTGTATGAACCACGGATCCCAATCCTCTCATTGCGGGCCTCGTTCCAGTCAGCCATGGAACCAATCGTCCGGTCCGGCTGCAGCTTCTTCTCCGTTGCCCGATATTCCGCCACCAGTCGGGCCAGCTCCGGACTCTGCTGCAGGTCGTTTGCCAGAAGCTTCGCGTCCAGTGCCTCCGTCAGCAGCCTGACCACATCCGCATCACAGTCGTCCTGCCCCCACCGGGCCGCGGCGGTCAGCACCAGATCTGCCAGACGCTCGGCCCAGTCTCCGGCGGCTCCGGCCGCGGGATCGCTGGCCGCGGGATCGCTGGCCGCGGGATCGCGGACGGCTTCGAACAGAGGCAGAAAGCGGTCCAGTTCCTCGACCGGCGCCTTTCCGGCAGGATGCTGCCAGACGCGCGTCACGCCGAACCAGGACCGCGGATCGTCTGCCACAGCATCAGTTACGCCACCGAACCCACTCCGAGGCGGGAAGTAGTTATTCAGCGCCTTCGTGACCAGCTCGAAGTAAACTCGCCGCTGTGCCTGATCCGGAGTACCTTCCAGCGTACTGAAGTTCGCGGCCGTCTGAGTCAGCCAGCCGACAGCCGGATGATTCAGAAACGACATCCGTTCGCTGTGAAAGGCCTGGTCCAGGATGAACGACTGGCCGACAAAATGCCCTGCGGCGAAACCAATGGAAAATGTCAGGGGAGGGGAGGCGTCCAGCAGCGGGCTGCGGAGCGCTCCGGCCAGTCGCATGGACCACAGATGAGACCAGCGCCCGCCTGGCAGGATCTGCGCGATCGCCGTGTCGCCTTCGTCCGCGACCACGAATTCGCCATCACGGGCAAGTCCATGCTGCATGCCGAGACCGTCCCAGCGCCAGCCACCCTCGGCTCCCTCGCGGGAAAAATCTGCCAGCAGCTTCAGGTTGTCCGCGTTATGAGTCTTTCTCCGCTGATTCTCGCTCACGAACTCATCGCGGGAAATTCCGGTCTGCCGTGAGCGATGCCAGAATGCTGCGAGTGACTCCGGGAAAGCTGCCGCCGCCTTTTCGTCGACCGGTATGGCACGGATCTTTTCGATGATGGCTGTCCGCGAACCCTGCCAGGAGGCCGCGATCTCGGCGCGAATCGCCTGCTTGATCCGGCGAAGCTCAGCAATGGTCGTCACATTTGGATCCACCGCGTCCAGAGAGCGCACGCCCCAGCGAGTACTCATGAAGATCCCGGCCAGAGCGTAATAGTCCTTCTGCGGCACGGCATCAAGCTTGTGATCATGACACTGGGCACAGGCCACGGTGGTTCCCAGAAACCCCTTCCCCACGGTGTCGATGATGTTCGCCATCGCCTCCTGCGTGATGCCTTCTGCGTCCGCGTTGTCACCATGGCGACGTTCGCCCAGCCGCAGAGCCATCGGCCCGATCAGCGACTCGTTCACACCCGTCCGGGGATCAATCCGCGGTTCGATCAGGTCGCCGGCCAGCTGCTCCAGAAAAAACCGCCGAATCGAAAGGTCGCTGTTCAGCGACCTGACCACGTAGTCGCGATACATCCACGAGTTTTTTGTCGGCGTGTCCCATTCGTATCCGTGAGTGTCTGAATAATGCACCACGTCGAGCCAGTGCCGCGCCCAGCGCTCACCGAAATGCGGGCTGGAGAGCAGCGATTCCACCAGCAAGTCCCACGCTTCCGGTGACTCGTCAGCAGCAAACCGCTCGACCACCTCAGGCTTCGGCGGCAGCCCGATGAGCGCAAAACTCAGCCGCCGGGCCAGCGTCCGGCGATCCGCCTCGGCCGCCGGCCTGAGCCCGTGCGATTCCAGCTCCGCCAGAATAAACCGATCAACGTCGTTTCGCAGCCAGGCCTCGTTCCCCACCGCGGGCGGTTCCACAGACGCCACCGGTCTCAGGCTCCACCAGTTCAGCCGTTCGTGATACAGCGTGTTCCAGTCAGCCGCCGTCCGGGCCGGCCCAATCTGCCCGTCCCGCGGATCGGGCGCTCCCATGGCCACCCATCGAATCAGATCGGACACGATGGCGTCCGAGAGCCTCGGCTGGTTCGGCGGCATCGCCTCGTCAGGACTGTCGTGCCGCACTGCGCGAATCAGAGGACTCTCGTCCGGCTTCCCCGGCATGACCGCCGGCTGACCTGAGTCACCGCCCGCCTGCCAGCCCGCGCGGAGATCCAGCCGCAGTCCGCCCTTCAATTCCGAGGACCCCGCACTGTGGCACTTGTAGCAGTGCTCGATCAGGACGGGCCTGATCTTCCGCTCAAAGAAATCCGTCTGCTCTGAAGCCTGCGTCTGCTGCACGGACTCTGCTGCCTGGCATACCGGCGACAGAATCACACATGCCCACCACAGACCCATGATGACGCGATTACCCGACATGATTCGCCATTCAGCCCAGAGTGATGTAACGATCCGCTTGCTGACCGCGGCCCTGCAAACTCACGGTCGGATCTGGCGCGGCGCCAGATTCGTCGCCATTCAGAACGACGGCCATCCGGTATTTCATTCGGAACGCTTTAGTCTACCAACGGAACCATCCCGCTGACAACTGCCGAATCACGCGTTTTCAGCCGCCTGATGAATCCCGCCACGACTGGGACGGTTCGCGGCGATGCGGAGTGCTGGTGTGGCGCGGTCAGGCGGTTCGGAGCTGCTGCAGCAGTTCCCGGTGGCGGGCATGGAACTGACCGCGACTCATGACCTGACCGAATCCGGCAGCGCGAGCGGCGTTGAGCAGGTTCTCGTGAACGTGCGGGCCATAGGCGACAGCCTGCCGACGGATGCCTTCCGGGATCTCGCTGGTCAATTGCTCCGTCTGCAGTCCCGGGGTACCCAGATCGACAAAGAGCCGCCCGTCAGGGGCGTGATTCAGCAGCGCCACGGCCTGAGCAAGGTCGGAAATGCTGCGGAAGGGCAGTCCCAAAGCTGCGGCAGCTCCACTCAGGGCACTGGTCAGCATCAGATCGGCACAGACCAGCACGACGAGGGGCGGGACATCTTCACAGGCGGATGAATCATCAGCGGACGGAGGCGCGTGCATGATCACGGCTTCTCGCGGCGCGGTGCGAATTTGATGCGACTGATGTACCGCACCATCCGACCATCAACCATCCTGCCCGAACAGGCACTGATGGCGCTGATGATGTTTTCATATCGCAGCCCGTAGTCCGGGTCGATTTCCACTTCCTGCCTGTCCAGATTCCCCGGCCCGGCGGCCTGCAGCGCGTTGACACTCTTCAGAATTTCGCCATTCAGCACATCAAACACCCCACGACCGCTGCCAAGTGCAATCCCGTTGAACGAGAGCTGCCGCAGTTCTCCGGTGTCGGGATCCGCTTCCATGCGAACTTTGAAGGGCGGCAGTTCTGCGTCGGTCACGGCGGACTGGGCCGGCGCCCCGATCGGCATATTGATGTCGAAATCTCCCTCGGGTTCCGCGATCTTCAGGGTCAGCATGAAGAAAATCAGCAGCAGAAACACCACGTCGATCATGGGTGCCATCTGCATCTCGATCTTCGTCGTGTTCGTGCCCGTGCGGATCTTCATCAGTGTCTCCCTGTCCGGTCAGAATTCCGACTTCTGTGTGGCCTTCAGGGCAAAACGCTGAAATTCGATATCCCGCTCCTGACAAATCTGAATCAGCTCCTGCACCAGGCCGGACTGAACCAGCGCATCCGCGCGGATCTCGACGGTCACATCTTCCACATTTCGGCCGATCGCCTTGTAGAAGGCCGCTTCCTGTCGCAGGCGGGAACGCACGGTGTCGACTGTGAATTTCTGGTCGCCGTCGAAGATGTAGGGAGTCGGATCTGTGATCGCTCCCTGCTTGTCGCGTTCGAAACCAAAATTCAGGGTGAACGCACTTTCTCGCTTGACGATGGGCGGCCGTGCGAGCTGATCCTTCGGCAGCGTGACCCGTTCGTCGACCTTCTCCTGATCGAACTTGCTGAGCACCATGAAGAACGCGATCAGCTGAAAGACAACATCGATCATGGGAGTCATATCGACTTCGGGAACACTCAGCGGCGTACCTTTGATCTTCATAGACAAGCAACTCCCCGATGAATTCGACTGCGCTTCCTGAAGCCAACTTGGCCGACTGCTGGTTTCCCGTCGGAGAGCCGCGATTCACTCACTCGGTCTCACCGCTGTGCTGCCGGGGCGGGTCCTCCGGGCACGTTCCGGACCTGCGGACAGCCACTGGGCGTGACCGCGCGAACTACTGGCCGGCAGGTCGCTGAGGTCTTCCGGCGGCCGCGAAGCGACTCATCAGGCCTTCGCTGACCATTCCGATCTCCAGCACGAGCCGCTGGATGCGATTCTTGAGAATGCTGTAGAATATCATTGCGGGGATCGCAATCGCCAGCCCGATCAGGGTCGTGAACAGGGCCGTGGCAATTCCTTCCGCCAGCTCCGATGGTTTGGGCGAAACCACCGACTGAGCAATCTTGTCGAAACTGGCGATCATCCCCTGAACGGTGCCCATCAGCCCGAGCATCGGGGCCAGCGTGCCGATCAGTGCAAGGTAGCTGAGGCGATGCTCCAGCGCCATATTCTCATCTTCGCCGGCTTCCTGCATCCCTTCCACCGCCTCAGCATAGCCCCGACTCAGTCGCCCCATTCCGGCAGCCAGCACCCGAGCAACAAATGAATCGTCGCTCCGCGCCATTTCATAAGCGTTCTGGAAGTCTTTGGCATTGAGTTTCTGCTCGAATTCCTCCACAAACTCGTTCGGCAGCAGCACATCCCGGCGAACCTGCAGCAGGTTCATCATGATAATGGCGACCATCACGAAGGACAGCATGGCAAACACCAGCGCCCAGAACCATCCGAGTGCCTTCAGCATGGCGCTGAGGAAACTCTGGCTCACCACCGGAGGCGCAGGCGCCGCTGCACCAGGCGCTGCGGCGGCCGGAGGCCCGGGCGGAACCGCTGCCGCAGCAGCCGGTTCCGTTTCTGCTGGTGGCTGGGCAGACACGGCGAGGCGGGATGGCAGCGGCAGGAGCAGCAGGACGACCGCAAACACAGTCGACACGAACAACCGACGTGGCTGGTGGCCGGATCGGACAAAAATGTCGGTCAGTAAGCGCATGTCTGGAGATCTCCGTCTGGATGAACACGCTGTCAGTCGTGTTTCGAATAAGGCACGCAGGTGAAATGTAATGACTGACGCCACTCTCGTCACTCGACCGAGCTATCCCCCGTTCAGCTGTTTTGTCCAGCTGCTGTTCGGGTACTTCTCGGTCAGCCGGGCAGCGGCGTCGTCGGCCCGCTCCTGATGCCCGGCCGGCGCCCAGAGCCGCGACAGGTGAAACAGTGCCTCGGCGTGCTCCGAAGGCTCTGACGAGTACAGCACATCCACATGCAGATAGGCCAGCAGGGCGGCTTTGGTCTGATTGAGCTGCCGCAGTCCGTCACCCCGGCGATTCCAGGCTTCGGCCAGCACTCGTGCATCAGCGCCGGACTCCTCGTTCAGGATCTGGTCCAGGACCGTCAGCGAATCCTCCGTCTTCTTTTCCTGCTGCAGGCACATGGCCTTGCCCAGCAGGGCATCGAATCTTGCCGGAGCGGCACCGGCATCGCCGGCACTCTGCTGAATCACTCGCTCGAATTCCGCGAGCGCCCCGGCCGCGTCACTGGCTTCCAGCCGCAGTCTCCCGAGCTGAACGCCGGCCTGCAGCTGATATCCGGGTACGGAACTGTTCTGAACCTCCTGCAGCAGCGCTTCGGCACCGGCGGCATCCTGGATCCGGGCTGCCAGTGCCGCCTCCAGCAGCGTCGCTTCCAGATAGCGAAAGCTGGTTTTGTTCGCCGTGCGGAATTCATGCATCGCGGTTCGAGCCGCCTCGCGACCGGCCGGGTCCTCCAGTGCCAGGCGGAGCTGAGTGCGGGCGATCAGAAACTGCAGCTCGGCCTGAAGTCGCTTGTCGGAGCCGGCATAGTCTGTCTGAACCTGGCGGTATTTTTCCAGGGCCGAGGTGAGCGCGCCACTGCGCTCATTGCTCCGGGCCTGTGCCAGAAGTGCGGGCTCCTGATCAAACCGAACGCTGCGGACGTCTGTGGCCGGCACGGTTTCCTCAGTGCCATTGGTGAGCCGGATCGTGATTCCGGAGACCTCCAGGGCTGTGAAGTCGCCTCGCAGCGTCACGTTGTCACTGCGGCGCACAATCTGATCAGCGGCCTGGATGATGGCGGATGAGCACCAGCCCGCACCGGCAGCCGCGATCCCGACGGCGAATATTGTGGCCGTCCCGACGGAGGCGGACCTGGTCTGCGCCACGCGCAACGGCGAGTTCAGGGTCAGCGGGTCCGGCAGCATCTGTGACTCCTCAATCTGAATGATCAAGAATTTCCGTGGCGGAACACGCGTGGCGTCCAGTCATGAGCCCTTTTCCGGCGGGTCTGGGCGCGGACGCGCGGTGCGTGAATTTTCCGGCGGCGGATCCTTCGGCGGATCGCCTCGCCCCGAAACCGGACGAACAGGCCTGCCCGATCCGGCCGACTCGGTGGATCCCGATGGAGGTGTCGGGCGTGGCCGGGGGGGCTGAGCTGAAGGACCTGCCGGTCCACCAGATGTCGAATCGGCGGGGGGCGGAGGAGCACGGCGCCCCGGCACATTGTCAGATCCGCCGGACGAACCCGACTCGACCGCCGGAGACGGGCGTGAAGGACGGGCCGCAGGACGCGCGGCGCCAGATGCCGGGGATGCCGGGACCGACTTCGGCCGATTGACTCCACGTGCCGTGGTACCAGTATTTCTGGAAGTGGCGCGAGCCGCCCCAGTCGTGGGAGAAACCAGTTGATCGAAGGACGGTGGCGTCTCCGGCGTTCGCCCCGTGACAACGGAACGGCTGCGCCGCCGCGGCCGACTCATCAGGAAAAAGACGGCGCCGCCCGCGCCTGTGGCCAGCACCAGCCCCAGCACTGGCAGCACCAGGCCGGAATCGGGCGCCGGCGCCGTGGCGGGCTGGACGGCCGCAGCAGTTCCCGGGTCGACCGCGCCGGGCGCGCCAGACGAGGCGACCGCGCCGGACGAAGCAGAAGCGGCTGCTGCGGGCCGACGATCCGCCGACGGCTGCACGGTTACAACAGCCGCCGGCCGCTGCAGGGCCCTGGGAGTCTGCCCCAGATCCTTCTGAAGATCCTGATAGAGGCGGTCGAAACGCGCCCACCACACCGCGTCGATATCGCGGAACACCTGGGCGAAAATTGCGATCTCCGCCAGCGCCGACTGTTGCTGCAACGTCGCGTCGGCCGCCCCGGTGGCTGCATAGCGACGCCGACTGTGCGACAACTCGTACCGCGCCTCCAGAAACCGATCCCGAAATTCGGGCGATGGTTCCCGGGCGATCGACTGCTGCAGCCGCCGCGCGATGTTGGACCAGCCCCAGATGACCAGCTGCTTCCGGTCATCCTCGGTCCCCCGTATCGCATCCAGCAGCTTCTGAGGCTGGCCGCTGCTGCCCCAGTCACTCAGGATTCGCGCCGCCTCGAACTGCGCATCCAGCTGAACCGGCTGTTTCGTGATGATTTCCAGAGCCAGCGCCAGGGCCGGTTCGAACTGGCGCTGCTGTCGACGACAGCGGGCCAGCCGCAGACGGATGGCGGTTGCCATCGGTTCGGCCGCGAGCTGCCTGTCAAGAATCAGGCTGAACGCTCCGGCCGCCTTCTCGAAGTAGGCCGCTGCCCCGGCGACATCATCCGGGACGCCTTGTCCCAGTCCGTAGTATGTCTCGCCGATCCACACCAGGGAATTATAGTCTGTGTCGTCGCGCTGTTCGTTGACCTTGTCCAGAAACTTCTCGAACGAGCTGCGGACTTCCGCCAGTCGGGCCTGTTCACCGGCCAGTTTCAGTCGCTGCAGCTCTTCCTGCAGCTCTTTTCCCAGGGCTGTGTAGATGGCCGTCACGTCCTGTCCGCCGACCGCCTTCAGACTGTTCATCGTCTGCAGCGCCTGATCGATCTGCTGGGAGCCCACATAAGCGCGGAGCAGCAGTCGGTACACCAGTTCGGCGAACGGACGGCTGCGGATTCCGGATGCCGGACGTGGCTGATCACCAGCTTCCGTCTGGCTCACAACGGACTGCGGCCCCCCCTGAGTCAGACGGGAGATTGCCTGCAGAAAATCGCCTTCCAGAATCAGGATGCTGGCGAGAGTCACTTCGGCCGCTGTCACTTCTTCAGCCGGAGACGTGTCCGGGGGCACCTTGCCCCGGGCAATCTCGATGCCCTGAATCAGCAGTTGTTTCGCTTCGGACTTCAGTCCCTGCAGGTTCTCCGGATCGCCGACCTCCGCAGCGCCTGCCCCGGAGGCGGTGTTCACGCGACTGGCATAGGCCATCCAGTACGACTGACCGGCCGCGATGCGCGCGGACGCAAACTTTGGATCGGATTCCGGAATTTCCAGAAACCATTTTGCGGCTTCCCGCGGATTGTCGAGCTGCTGATAGACACGGCCCAGTCGCAGGCGGGCTTCACCGGCACGAGCCGAATTCGGGTAGAGCCTGAGGATCCGGGTACAGACATCCTGCAACAGACCGGTTTCAAAGCCGCGATCCTCCGGGCTGGCCTCATTCCACGCCTGCACCGCCGCTGTCATGGCCACTTCGGCGGCATTCACTGCGGTATCGGGATCAGAGGCGCGATCACGCATCATGCAGTCCATGGACAGGATCACGGCATCAAGGTGCTTCCGCTGTCGTTCCAGCACGTAACTCAGCAGATATCGGGCCTGTGCGACGGCTTTACGGTCCGTGCCATCGTGCTGCAGTTCGAGGGCAAGTCGCAGGATGCGTCCGATTTCGTTGACGTGCAGATCGAGTGCGGTCTGTTTCTGCTGCCGTTCGTCAGAAGTTACAGCAGCTGCGGCTTCCTGTTCCAGCTTCTGAATCTGACTCAGCATGCCGCGGGCGCGCTCGAATGCCGTGTCGAAGTCCCGCGGCTCGCGATCCTTTTCACCCAGAGCCGCCGCCACGCGACGATTCATGATTCGGGCAGGCTCCTGAAACGCTCCCGGATAGCGCGCGACCAGACGCGAATCCTCGTGCGCAGCCCGGAGCAGGGCGGAGCGAGCCCCGGCATCCGTCGCGCCGTCAGCCGCAAGCTTTTCTTCGGCAATGGCCTTTTCCCACAGAATGCCCAGTCCGGCGACTGTCCCGATCTGATCGCGGTTAGCCTGCATCCAGGCTGAGGCCTCATTCAGCGCTACCTGGTGGTCCTGCTTCTGCGGATCATTCAGGCAGATCAGGCGATAGTGCAGAGCCGTGCTCTTCAGTACCAGAAAGCTCGGGTCACGTGACTCGTGGGATATGATCTCGTTGTAAATTCCGAGCGCCCGACCGGGA
>SYLK01000469.1 GCA_005809115.1 Planctomyces sp.
CAGAAGGAGAGCGCGGTTCTGAAGGGATCGCCGCGACGATGGCGGAAGTACGGCGAGTGCGGGATGGACTTCAGCGACTTCCTGCCGCAACTGGCACAGCGGGCCGACGACATCCTGATGATTCGGTCCATGTACTCAGAGCAGTTCAATCACCATCCGGGGCAGCTTCTGCTGAGCTGCGGGCGAGCTACTTTCGGCCTGCCGACCACCGGCAGCTGGCTGTCGTACGGACTCGGCTCGGAATCGCAGAATCTGCCCGGCTATGTGGTGCTCACCAGCGGGCGGGGTTCCAGCGGAGGGGCTTCACTCTGGTCCAGTGGATTTCTGCCGTCTCACCATGCGGGCGTTCTGTTTCGCAGTGCCGGTGAGCCGGTACTGAATCTCAGCAACCCGCCGGGACTTACGAATGACGTCCAGCGCCGGGGACTTGATGCTCTGAAAATCATTAACGAGAATCGGCTGGCACAGACGGGTGACCCGGAAATCGCCAGCCGGATTGCCAGTTACGAACTGGCGTTTCGAATGCAGTCGGCGGCTCCCGAACTGATTGACCTGACGGGCGAGACCGCGGCGACTCAGGAGTCCTACGGCATCAGCCGACCGCAGCACCCGCAGGCCACGGGGCGTGGTAATGTGGCCGATGCGCATCTCACGTTCGCCCGCAACTGTCTGCTGGCGCGACGGATGGTTGAGCGAGGTGTCCGGTTCGTCAATATCATTTATGAGGCCTGGGATCAGCACAGCAGCCTGGACGACGACCTGAGATACAACACCTGGGTGGTCGATCAGCCGGTTGCGGCACTGTTGCGGGACCTGAAACAGCGCGGGCTGCTGGACAGCACGCTGGTGGTGTGGGGCGCGGAATTCGGCCGCACTCCGCTGGGCGAAAATCGTGGAGGCCGCGAAGCCAACACCGGCCGCGACCATCATCCATTTTCCTTCACGCTCTGGATGAGCGGCGGTGGCGTACGGGGTGGTCAGGTCTACGGAGCGTCTGACGAAATCGGCTGGGGAGTCACCACGGATCCCGTGCACATCAATGACTTTCATGCCACGCTGCTGCATCTGTTCGGGCTCGACCATCTGCAGCTGACGCACCGTTTTCAGGGCCGCGATTTCCGACTGACCGACGTCGGCGGCAAAGTGATTGACCGCTGGCTTGCGTAAGACACAGGCCGGGAAATGTTCCCGTGCCATCGATTGAACCTGAAATGGGAGATGTCCTTTGTTGAAGCAGCTGCTGCTCCTTGTGGTATTGTGCGAAATGTCTGCGGTGACGGCTGCCAGTGAACCCGTTACCAGCCTGCTGATCGCGGAGCCCGACGGGTGGACTGACCTGCTGGCAGGGAATGGACTGAAGGGCTGGAAGCGAGTGCCACTGTACCCGGATACACAGCTGAACGCCCGAAATCCATGGACTCTGAACGAAGGTCTCCTGCAGTGTGACGGCGTTGGCATCAAGGAGATGCTGTTATTCGACCGCGAGTTCACGGACGGCGTCCTGCATGTCGAGTGGCGTTTTCGACCACTCGAAGGGAAGCAGGACTATAACAGCGGAATCTATATCCGCAGCCTGGACGACGGCCGAGTCTGGCACCAGATTCAGGTGGCCCATCAGGAAAAGCGTCCGCTGGCGGGAGACCTGTTCGGTGATCTGCCTGTCGCTGGTCAGATCGAACGCGTGGTCGTTCCGGGCGAAGGACATCAACTGGTCCATCCGCCGGGCGAATGGAATGCGTTCGACATTACTGCCGCGGGTCCGGTGATCACGGTGTCGGTAAACGGTAAACCGGCCCTCACCTGGGACCGCTGTGAGATCAAACAGGGTCGGGTCGGCCTTCAGGCGGAGCTGTATTTCATCGAGTTTCGCAGTGTGAAATATAAACCGGCTGCCGGATCGGCAAAATGACGGGGTGCGCGGCGGCAAGACTGCTGCTGCGCGATTGATACGACGGCTCAGCGGCGGTCCGGCGGAGTGTACACGGCCGCGAATCCGATTTCGGTTTCGAGGGACTCTGTGGCGTCTGACCGACGGGCCTCGATCCGAATTCCGTAAGTCTGCCGGACAGGGACCTTCAGTCGCAGAACATCGGTTCCGACCGACTCACACTCCACTTCCGGGATACCCGGCAGCGGCGGTGAAAAGGGAACGTGCACATTCGCTCGCTTCTGTCCCGGCTCAAATCTGACCGGAACCGTCCCTTCGATCATTTCCCCGCCGAACTCATCCCGCATGCGCTCGCAGGAGACCAATTGACCTCCGTCCAGAGCGGGAGCCAGGGACGCTGCTGGATTGCTGGCCACGGGGGGTGCCGCCGACGATGCTGCATTCGGTGCCGCACTCGCCACATCGGTTTGCCGAACGGGAGGGAGGTCGAGACCTGCAGTGCCCGGAGTCTGAAATCCGAATGCACCGGCGGGGCGCTGCGTCGGATGCGGCTGACTGGGAATCCGTGCCGGAGCCGGTTCGGATGTCGCGGAGCGACGATCACTGTGTGCGCGCAGGGCGGGGCGGAGAGTAAACGTCTCAGGTGCCGGAGGAACTGCCCTGGCTGCCGGCTCGTGGGCCGCGCGGTCCGCGACGTGCTCGGATCTGAGCTGCTTCTTCACACTGGACTGAGCATTCGCCGACGTCCTTCTGCCACTGCCTGATCCGGCGCGAGTGGGCCTGATTCCGGTGCCCCGAAATGGATCCTTCCACGGGTCACCGGATCCACCCTGCCAGACGATGGCCGACGAGTCTGTGGCCGCAGAATCGGCTGCCATCAGATCTGTGGCGGATGTTCCTGTGGCCGGCGCATCTGTGGCCGGCAGAATCCCGGCTGCAAGTGCCGAACCGCCGTTTCCCGCCTGCTGACGGGCGGTGAAACTCGGAAACGGATCGGCGGTCTCCAATCCATCGAAAAGCTGCACATCGGAAAACATCGCGCCCGTGACTGGTCGGAAGTACGATGATCGATCCCGCGGCACGGCAAACAGCTCTTCGGGAACCGGTGTCATCACAGCCACGAGGATCAGCAGAAAGACGCTGAGGGTGACCCAGCCACGCAAAGGTGAATCCGCGGGCATCAGGCAGAACGCGATGATGCACGGGGGCAGCAGTGTGATCCCGCCCGAAAGAAACAGGGCGGATGACTGTTCAGCAGAACGCCGGTTCGGCGAAAACAGCATCCAGGCAAAGATACTGGAAAATCCAGCGTAGGCCGAAAGCAGCATCGCCACGGATTCCGAGGAGTGTCCGGACACGCGGCCAGTCGCGCGGCCGTGCCACAGCAGCGCGGCGGCGACGAAAAGTCCTAACCAGGTGAGTGTGGCGATCGTCCGTCGACTTCTCGTGCCGTGACTGGTCACGATCGGCTCTCTCATGGCCTCTTGCCTCTGCTGACAGCTGATGGAAGATCGCGGAAACACTGCAGCGCGTCGGACACGCGCGGCGACGACGTCAGCAGCCACACTGCTCCGGAGCGGTGGCTGCGAGCAGGCCCGGCCGTCCGCAGGCCCGGGCGGAATCCGCCTGCCGCCACCGCGGAATGTTCGCTCAGTCACCGGCGCGGCTGCAACCGGAACTGTCAGGCTCTGACAAACCGTGGCCTGGCGCCCGCCGCTCTGTGTACGAATCCGTCCAAAATGACCGCGGATGGGTGTCTGACCCGGTTTTGTCAGAACCTCTCAGAAGGAACCGTACAGCGTCCCGAGCGTGAGCACTGCCGCGGTGGCCATCAGAGGGACGATGACGGAAACGACTCCGATGTCGCGATATGCTTGGCGATGTGTCACACCGCAGATGATCAGCAGCGTCACCACTGCGCCGTTGTGAGGAAGGCTGTCAAGTCCGCCACACGACATGGACGCGATCCGATGCATCAGCTCCGGACTGATGCCGACCTCGAGTCCCCTCTGATAATAGACCTCACCCAGTGCTTCCATGGCGATGCTCAGTCAGCCGGAAGCAGAACCTGTGATGGCTGCCAGGGTATTCACGGCGATGGATTCAGAAATCAGCGGATTGTCGGGAGCCAGGCCGGTGACAAACTGACGCACGACGGCAAATCCGGAGAGGGCCGCGATCGTTGAGCCGTAGCCGAATTCAGATGCCGTGTTGAAAATCGGCAGCAGCGCTGACCCTGCCCCCGCTGCAACCGATTTCTGCAATTGCGCGGCCGACCGGAAATGCAGGGCAATCGTCAGCACCACGGTAAACAGCAGGGACAGGATGGCGGACCACAGTCCGGCCACCCGACTCAGTTCCGTGCCGCCAAACCTCGGCTCCGCCAGATATGAAGTCTCCCAGCCGGGAATCAGATGGCGGG
>SYLK01000043.1 GCA_005809115.1 Planctomyces sp.
CGGCTCAATCGACACATGGCGCACATCGCTGATCAGCATCAGGCACAGGATGCACAAAGCTGCCAGCAGTCCGATCACGACAGATGCCTCGGTCAGGTAGGCCACGATTCGCTCGGTGAGGCGGAAGCCGGACAGGAGCGAGAGGCCGATGACTGCGAGCAGCAGCGCGGGACTTTCCACCACAATGTATCCGGCAACCTGCAGCAATGCTCCGCTCCATTCCCGAAGATTCAGGACCAGCCCAGAAACAAGTTCCAACGGTTCAGGCAATGATCGGTGTCTGACCACGACCGCTGCCAATCATCGCTTCCCGGCACCGCAGCGTCCGGTCCACGGTCATCTGCGGTCAGGCACCTGCGGATTCTCACGGGGACGGGATTCGCCGACGTCACCGATCTGTGCAAACTCCAGGTGGTCGCGCCAGCCGCGATACCATTCCTGTGAACTGCCTGCTGCAGGCAGACTGTGACGAACTGGCTTCCAGGGGACGAACCGACCGCCCCGGAAGCACTGCAGAGTGGTGGATTCCGGGTCGAGTACGGCGATCTGAGCCCAGCCATTGCGACAGATCCTGCCGACCGTCGCATTCTGATCCATGATTCGCAGCATCTGATCCGGTGAGGTTTCCACCACGAACAACAGGCGGACCGGCTCATGGATGTCAACACCCTGCCACGGGAGCCCCGTTCTGAGGTCGCTGGCAGCGCCATCCATCAAGCCCAGGAGCGAGGTGACATTGTGCGGCAGCTTCGTGCCGCTGCCCCAGCCCGGTGAATCCATCGCGGAAAGCGTATACAGCAGATTGATGCCCTCGCAGACCGGTATCACAGCACCCAGGATTCTTGCCAGAATTGACGCCGCCACGTCATCCTGCGTCGGGTCATAGGACATCAGGAATGACCGACGATCGAGATACAATCCTCGAATGCGACTCCGGCGACCCACGAAACACAGCGCATTCGTCCCATTCCCGTATTCCGGGCGCGTCTGTGCCAGGTCCTCCGTCCGGTCCTGTACATGTCTCAGCGCCTCGGCAGGACTCAGATCGAGGTCTGCGGATTCAAATCGGCGGCACCGCTCATGCGCATTGCGTTCTGCCACTTTCGCAAACAGATCCCGCGCCTGCCGCAGTGACCGGACGTGATGTGTGGGCAGCAGTTCCAGGTCGAAGAACGTGATCTCTTCCGTCGCCGTATTATGCAGTCCGCCGATGAACCAGGTTTCTTCCGGGATCTCCAGGCCGCGCTCACGCAGTCTGCGACGCACGCGCAGGTCATTCAGCATCGCGGCCAGCGCGCGGGCATTGGGGCCTCCGGGACTGCCTGAGCAGGCACCACAGTGGTAGGCGGACTCATGCGGATTGTTCAGACAACTGGATCCATGTCCCAGAAACACGACCAGCCCCGCGAAGCCCGAGGTCAGGCCAATGTCACGGAGTGCACGTTCCGCCAGGTCGGTCATTTCCGCCAGAGTGAATCCGATGCCGTCCTCGTCAGGACCTGCCATCGCCCCGGTCTCACGTTCCAGCCGCAGGCGTGTGACAGCCGGCGGAGCCACAAACTGTCGGGCCGTACGGTGCATGCGACCGGACAACCGCGGAAACAGAATTCGGCTCAGCAGAGGTGCTGTGGCCAGTGGCCCGAGCAGTGTCGAGACGAATGCTCCGCCCAGCGATCCGCGAGTGCCCACATGCAGACTGTGGCTGGCTGCCCCAAGGACACGCCGCGCTCGCGTGCGCGCACGGTGCGACTCTTCGAAAGAATACACAACGTCCTCCACCACCCAGTGTCCGGGTCGGATCACGATCGGACACAGCGCGGCAAAATGAGCATCCGCGGCGCCGCGGTAGTACATGGGAATGCCGAAGAATCCCGCGGTTCCGAATGTCTCAACGTCCGGGTCCGTTTCTTCCAGGTGCCGGCGAAAAGACTCCTCACGCGCGTCGATGCAGCAGACGATCTGCAGCTTTGGCTGCTGCGGCCTGACCGGAGGTCGTGATGTCCGGACAGAAATTGCGTCCAGGGCTCGCGCAGCCAGCTGCCGTTCAAATGCCGCATGATAAATCCGGCGCCGCTCATGGCTCGAGAAACTGTTGATCTCATCCACCAGTGCCTGCCATTGCGGGACCGACATCTCTGCCAGTGTCCGTGGCAGCCAGCCGTGAATCTGTGCCAGCTGGAAGACCAGGAACGCCTGCTGGTCCGGAGTGACCGCTGGTCGCCATTTGATTCCTGCGGTCAGATACCCTCGAAGTTCACACAGCGGCCCGCTGTACCGCAGGAACTCGGTCGCGCAGGATTGCAGCGCCAGCCGGTCCAGGATCAGACGTACGGCCAGAAACTCGGTCAGCGTCCCGGCAGGAGACGAAAGATAGACCCTGTCCGGCCGTGTTTCCGTCTGCCAGATCATGCCGCTCCAGCCACGCAGCGCCAGCAGGGAATCTCGAAGATACGATTCCACCTCGCGCGGCGGGACACCCAGCAGCGACAATGACTCTGCGATGCATTCCTCAGGCGTGAGTTTCAGCTCCTGGATCCTGAGCAACTCACCGGTAAGACCCCTCAGCCATCTTTCCGCAATCACCGGACGCCGACCGTACAGGCTGCAGAAGGCTCCAAAGAAACCCAGTGATCGGTCCGGCAGGATCCAGTCAGCGTAACCCTGGTCCAGAAAAGCCGCACAGTATCTCACCAGGACTTCGTGAACCATCTGATCGGCGTCTTCACTGCAGGCCCGCACCAGCAGGTCTCGATGGCGCCGGCTGCCTTCAGGCCCAGCCGGTACCGACTGGATCCTGCGGATTCCCTGGTGAATGAACCGCCACATCAGATTCAGACACAGTCGCTCCCAGGAAGCTTCGTCCCAGTCCACCATTGATGACAGCGAAGACTGGTCAATCGCCTCCTGCAGTACCCGCGAAAACTCGGCGGACTGCCGCGGATCTGTCGTGTTGTCCGTCTGACGCAGGTCCCGCAGAACCCAATGTCGGGTTTCTTCCAGCAGGTGGTCCCGAACCTCATGGGCGATATCCGAGCGAAACCGCTGCACGGCATCCGTCTCTGCGATGACCCAGCGCAGTTCCCGTTCAGCGCCCGAATACAGCGGGTGCTGCAGCATCTTCAGTCGCAGCTCCCCGCGCTGCACAATGCCGGCGATGGTTTCGTCAGCCCGTTCACCCAGATCCTCCGCCAGAATCTCCCGCAGGTCGTCGAAGGTGATCCTGCCCCGCTGCAGTTTGGCGTAGTAGCGACTCTCCTCCAGATACGGTTCACACCCGTAGTAGCGGGCTGTCAGTCGCAGCGCGTCGTCGAACGGCAGATCCTCAAGTCCCTGCAGCGGATTCAGAAACGCGAACGCCGTGATCGGACCCTGCGAGGGAAGCAGTTCGGCTGCCGACCGAATCGCGTCTCTGATCGCCACAAGGCTCAGTTGTGCAATATCATCGGATTCGGACACTGTCGGACCCTTCATCATCCGGAGTCTGCATCATCCGGAGTCTGCAAAATGACTGTCACTCAGACAGGATCGGGGGTGCGTAACCACCGACTTCAGAACGGCGGAAATCGCATCGATCCGCGCGAAAGGCCACACAGTACGGTACCTGCTCGTCCCGGGAGTCTGCAGCACACCCGCGCGAACGGAATGTTCTCGGGGACTTCCGGAGCAGATATCGGCCATGCCGAACGGTATCCGCCATGGCGCGCCGGGTGCCAGCAATTCGTTCCGCGACACGTGTGCGGCAAAGGAACCAGCCCGACGGTCAGAGGCCCCGCGGCGGGGGGCGACAGAAGTGGGATTCACGGTCAGGCAGCGAGGCTTCACTGGTCGGCGACGCGGCGGAACACCAGGCTTCATTCGGCTGAACATCCAGCCCCGTGAGCCGGTCCAGCGCAACCAGCAGCTCACAGGACTTCAACAGTTCCAGCGAGTCGCTGAGCTCCTCTGCGGCTTCCTCGAAAGTCAGCTCCACAGCTGGCACTTCTCGGGACAGCTGCGGGATCCGCAAACCAGAAGGAATGCTGACCAGCACCGCAACCATGCTGATAACCGCGAATTTCATGATTCCACAGTATCGCGAAAGGTACCGGACGTGTCAACAAGGAAAATGAACCGGACACGCGCGGGCACCCGGCACCCGGAGGCGCGCGGGGCACAGGCGGCTGAATGGGTTGCATCGGGAGTTCGCGGGGAAATGTGACGGCCTGCTGCTGACGACCTCTGGTCAGTAGACACGTCCGGTCTGTGACGAGATGGTGCGAAACCGCAGTGGTCCCGGGAATCGGGCGTTCCTCGGCGCGGTATCGGCTCCTTGTGTTGTACCAGCTCGGAACCATTGCAGATCTATGATGCGGTTCCCTCAAGGAAGGGTTCGCAGGTTGCAAGCGTGAGGATGTTTCTGGTCGTCACCCGGGCGATTTCACTGAGCGCCTCGTGCGTCAGAAACGCCTGGTGAGAAGTGACCTGCCATGGATATCAAATCCCACGAGCCCGTTCAGCGATAAATTCAACTCGCGGATACGGTTGTATGCGCGATGGATTTTACGGTTCAGCGTAAGCAGTAACCCGATGGTGTGCCCTGCGACCGCATGGGGCGAATAGGCCGGCACGCGCACTACGGCAAGGCCAAGTTCCTGAGCAGCGACCAGATCAACATTATTATGACCGGCACAGCGCAGTGCGATCAGCCTGACGTCGAGCGCCCTCAGAGATTCCAGGTACGGGCGGTCCGCGTGATCGTTCACGAAAATGCACACCGCCTGTGCGCCTCTGGCCGCAGAGGCTGTCTCAGCACTCAGTCGGAAGTCGTGGAATCGCCATGCCACTTTTTCCGCACCAGCGGCGTTTCCCAGATACGTCCGGTCGTATGACTTCGCGTCGTAGACGGCAACTTCAATCTTCCAGCGCCTCCCTGACCACCCGAATTTGATCAATCACTTCCGACTGGCCCTCGGTGCGTTCATCCTGAGCAGGTGCCGAGCCGGACTGATTCGTCCTGACTTCCCGTTCCCCGTCCAGCCAGAAATCGAAGCCATCACCCGCCGGAGATCCCGCCGCTTCCCATTTGTCGGTCGTCGAGGAGCGATGACGCCGCAGATCGGCCGCTCGCGAAGCAACCCTGCAGGGCGTTTGGGGTGCCGTCTCTGGCTGCTTCTCAGTCTGCGGACCCTGGTCTGCATTCTCCTGATCGAGTGAACAGAACACACGTCGACTTCGAACATGATTGAACATCGTCCCTGCCGGACGGACGAGAATGCGCAGGATTATCACGGTGGCCTTGTGCCTCAGGCCCCGTCCGCACTGGTTCGCTTCGCCCACCACAGTTTGTGCAGTTCAATGGCCGGCACGATCAGCACGCTGACGCCGATTGCCACACCCCAGAACATCGGGTTGACTGGGCTGGTGCTCAACATGTCCTGGAAAAAAGGCACATACATTCCGCTGACATGCAGCAGAAACGCACCGAGCGTGCCGAAGAACAGGACGGGGCTGCGGAGTGGCGACAG
>SYLK01000470.1 GCA_005809115.1 Planctomyces sp.
CTGGAGCGGATTGATCAGCAGCACTCCTGCGTTCCGGAAGTCGCTGATGTTCCGGGTCACGATTGTCATCCGATGCTGGAGCGCTGATGCCGCAATCAGGCTGTCTTTCACCGGCATTGCCCGTCCCATCGTTTTCAGGCGAACCAGCAGAGCGGCCCGGACAGATCTGATCCCGTTCCGGCTATTCGGCGGGCAGAACGATTCGACCTCGGCTGGAGACTTTTGTTTTCATGGGAAGTGAGATACCGTCTTACCTCGCGGAAGTTAAGCAGTCTCATATCGATCACTCAGAGTGCCCCGCTACTCCGTGGCGGCCAGGTGCTCTGTCAACCTTGAAATGAGGAATGGTGGCTCAGAAAAGGGGTCAGGAACCAATCGTGCGGAGCACCCTTTGGGCCATTTGGCTATTGGTTCCTGACCCCTTTTCTGAGCCTTCACGCCCACCAACCGGACGGACCGTTCGATGCACTCAGGTCTGGGAAACACGATCCCGAAAACGATGTTCGCTCGGGCTCCGACCCGATTTGCCACGGTCCTGACGCTGTGCCTGGCGTCTCTGGCGATCGCGCAGGCTGCCGATGACTCCGGCCTGCACGAAATCTTTACCGATTTCTTTGCGGATGCAGCGCTGGCTCCCGCGTGGGAAGTGCATGAGGGCGAGTGGTCCGTTGTTGAGGGCGCACTCGTCTGCCGGAACGGCGGATTGATCTCGCTGAAGTCTCCGCCCGGGGGCCGGTTTGTGCTGGAGTTTGAAATCGCGTTCCCGTCGAACTGGATGTCCGTCATCCCGTTGTTTACCTCGCCGGAAAACTACGCAACTCTCTATTTCGGCGGCGGGTACTGGGAATCGTTCGAGATGCTGGGGACAGAAATTGCCGACTACGTCCAGAGAAAGGACGACGAAATCGTCCGCACCGGCGGCTTTCAGAAAATTCGGCTTGTGGCGGAGTACGGAGTGGTCTCGTTCAGTTACGACGGGAAAGAAAAGGGGCCGGCCGTGCTTTCGTTCCGACCGGGAGCACGTGTCGCATTCCGCTCGCTGCCGAACTCGGGTCCGCTGAAGATCCGCCGGTTCCGGCTGCTGCAGATGGATGCCAACAAGCCGACGCACAGCGAACCGGTGGCCCCGGAGGTGCTGGCCGGCGGAATGATGCACGAAGACCACGACCTGAATGAACAGGAAATTCCTCGGCAGGAACTGGCTCTGGACACGCCATCCGGCACAGGCACAATCGACTACGACTTCTCACGGGACGCGGTCTTTCAGAGTCGCTTCGTTCGGATTCCGCTGAACATCGGCCAGTCCGACATGATTCTGCTGGATCTGCACGGAGACAACTCCGGGAACAACGTGTTCGTCATCGTGCATGACGCGTCGGGCGAGCAGCATCTGGCGCTGTTGACCGGCCTCGCCTGGTCAGGCTGGCAGGACGTGGGGGTCAATCTGCAGCCGCTGCTGGCCAGTCCCGGGCAGTACGAGCGTCAGGCGATCCACTGGGATGGCGATCGAAATCAGCGAGTCGATTTTCCGATCACGGCGCTGGATCTGGGCGTGGTCAAGCGCGACGGTCGCACACGCGATCGCGGTCGGGTGCAGTTCCGCCGGATCCGCTTTGAGAAGTGAGTTCCCTCCGCATGACCCGACGAAATTCTCGCCCGGATGCTGGAAAACTGGCACGCGGGGTGTTTCTCGCGCTGAGTCTTCTCGGCGGTCTGTGCAGCCCGGTGATCCCGGCCGCAGAGACGGAGGAAGTTCTGCCGACGGGCGAGACAACGCGGTTGTTCGCGGAGCCCCGGCGGGATGCCTCTCCGGTCTGGGACGTAAAATCGCTGTCTGTCGGTGGCACCTTTCGCCCGGTCGTGTACTTCTCCACCTTCCGGACCACAATTCAGACCACGCACGGGCCGATGCTGTTCGCCGACCAGCCGTGGGCAAAGCAGGCCATCGTCCGCATTCGAGTGGACGAACTGAATGATCCCGCAGCCCGCGATCTGCTGCAGAAGCGGACGAACCCGATCATGATCTTCGGGGAAGGAGCGTTCGTGGAATCGTTCATGTACCCGGGAAACTCGGCAGCCCGGATCGATCAGTATTTCGAATCCGTGGTGAAGGCGAAAGAGGCCTTCGGGGATCGCTTCCTCTGCTTCGACTACGGTGAATGGACCTGGGGAGGCGTCAGCGGGACAGAGCCGATGCGCGAACTTCCGCTTTCCTGCGAGACTCTTCGGCTCCCGCTGCCGAAGACAGCGACTGAAGCGACGGACTGGTTCCGACAGCGGTACAACATGGTCTTCCGCCGGTATCACGATGCCGGCATTCCGATCTTCTCGTGGAATGCCTCGAGCCTGAATCATCACGAGGCGCGACTGGGAACAGCGCTGACCGGCAACGAAATCGCGTACATCAACCCGGCGATGGACAGTACGTACCTCGCCTTCTGCCGCGGAGCGTCCCGGCAGTTCAATCTCCCCTGGGGAAGCTATGCGGCCGGGTATGGGGGACTGTTCGGCCACAGTTCCTTCCTGGTCCGAAGCCCCGACGAACGAGTTCCCCTGCACGGACATCCCGCCGGTCCCTACAGCGCCGCGTCACTCGATGAGCAGCGCCGGACGCTGTACGCCGTCTACATGGCGGGCGGGAACCTGATCATCAAGGAGAATGATCACAGCCAGGGCATGCTCTCGAACTACAACCCGGAGACGGTCGAGCGAACGCATCCGCGGATCATCGCTCTGCAGCCGAAATCGTACCCTCACGCCGGTCCGTACGCACGGCTCGTCGCGGAACTGTATGACTCCGTCGTGCAGAAAAGAGATCGCGGCACACCCTATACTCCCATCGCCCTGCTGTGCGACGCCGATCACGGCTTCGTCTTCAAATACAGTCAGACACTGGCGCTCGGAGCCCTTCCGTACACGCCGGCGGAAGAACACATCCGCGGAGCTGTCAACACGATCTTCCCCTGGGAGGCCAGTCCCCGATCGGTCGGTCCCTTTGGTGAGATTTTCGATGTCATCACCACCGCCGCCGCACCCGCCGTCATCAACAGCTACCGCGCCATCGTACTGATCGGACGGCCGAATATCGATGCAAGTCTCGCCGACATCCTGCGCACCTGGGTCGCACAGGGGGGCGTGATCTTCCTCGCCTGCGAGCAGATCACTCCCGCGATGCAGCCCCTGACCGGAATCAGTGACACCGGGGAGATCGGCCAGGACACGACCTGGCTGCGAGCCAGTGACTTTTCCGTTTACCAGCAGGGACCGTACCAGTACCACAAGGTGCATCTGAAAGGCGCGAAGCCCCTCTTTGTCGTGGGCCAGTTCGAGAATCGCAGCTGGCCGGCTGCGACCATTCATCAGGTCGGTCACGGGAGTGTGATTGTCGGGACTCCGGTCTGGCTGCATGTCGCCGGGGATCCGACCCGAATGCACGGATTATTCAGTGAAGTTCTCTCGATGATGGCTGCTGAGCTGAATCCGTTCAACATTCATGGCGACGAAGTCAGACTGATGTACAACCGCAGTCGCAACGGCTGGGTGGTGACCATAATGAATCCCCGAGGAACGACGATCGCCTGGCCAGGGTACAAACCCGCGGTGCAAGGACGGGATGCTGCCGGAGTGGTGCTGGAACCGCGATTCGCGTTTTCCGCCGTGTCCGAGTGGACAACCGGCGTGTCTGTCGCAGCAGCGCAGGATGGCCTTGTCAGTGTCGTCGTTCCCCCCGGCGACATCCGGATCATCGAATTTCAGACAGAAAGTCCATAAGTCGCTCTGACAATCTCAGGAATGGAACATTCACCCCCGACGTCCGATCTATCCCCTGAGGGCAACGCCGTTAAGGGTTTCTGCGAGTGTTTTCTTGGCGTTTGTGATGTCCCTTTTCCCCTGTACTCGGGGGAGAAGGTGGCCGAC